>JBEBHD010000405.1:0-1817 GCA_040080915.1 Saprospiraceae bacterium | reverse complement strand
TGAACGAGTGCTTCAAAGCCTTCGACCACATCATCACCGCGCGCGGCATCGAGAAGATCAAGACCATCGGCGACGCGTACATGTGCGCGGGTGGGCTGCCCACCCCCAACGAAACCCACCCGGCGGATACCGTCCGCGCGGCTATCGCCATGCAGCAGCGCCTTTGGGCGCTTATGGAGCAAAAAAAAGCGCAGGGCAAGCCCGTGTTCGAGATGCGCATCGGCATCCATACCGGCCCCGTGGTGGCGGGTGTGGTGGGGCGGCACAAGTTCGCCTACGATATCTGGGCGACACCGTAAACACCGCCGCCCGCTTGGAGCAGGGCGGTGAGCCGAACAAAATCAATATTTCAGAAACAACCTACCAAGCGGTCAAGGACGAGTTTTCCTGCACCTACAGGGGGCGGCTGAGCGCCAAAAACAAGGGCGAGGTGGCCATGTATTTTGTAGAAAGTTAGACGTTCAACGCTGCCCACAATTTATCCTTCAATTGCTGGATGTTTTTCCCGGTCACGGCGGAAATGAACACCGCCGGTACGCCTGGCGGCAACGTTTCGCGCAGCATGCGTTCGAGGTCGTCGTCCAGCAGATCGGCCTTGGACACGGCGAGCATTCGGGGTTTGTCGAGCAGGTCGGGATTAAACATTCGCAGTTCGTTGAGCAGGATGTCGTATTCAACTTGCAGGTTGCGGTCGGTGTCGCCGGGTACCATGAAGAGCAGCACGCTGTTGCGTTCGATGTGGCGGAGGAAGCGGTGGCCGATACCGCGGCCCTCATGTGCGCCCTCGATGATGCCGGGTATGTCGGCCATGATGAACGACTGGCCAGGCCGGGCCTCCACGATGCCGAGTTGGGGCACGAGCGTGGTGAACGGGTAGTCGCCGATCTTGGGCTTGGCAGCACTGACGGCAGCGAGCAGGGTGCTTTTGCCCGCGTTAGGAAAGCCCACGAGGCCCACGTCGGCCAGCACTTTGAGTTCGAGTACGATCCATTTTTCTACACCGTCCTCGCCGGGTTGGGCGTACCGGGGCGTTTGGTGGGTGGCATTTTTGAAAAAATTATTTCCCTTGCCACCGCGCCCGCCGGGCAGGAGTACTTTCTCGTCGTCCCGTTCGGTGATCTCCAACAGCACCTCGCCCGTTTCAGCGTCCTTGGCCACGGTGCCGAGTGGTACAGGCACCACGATGTCGTGGCCCGCCAAGCCGCTTTTCAGTCCGCCGGTACCGGGCTTCCCGTCGTGTGCGTAGATGTGTTTGGTGTATTTGAGACCGAGCAGGGTCCACTCGTGGGGGTCAGCCCGGAGGATGATGGAGCCGCCCTCGCCGCCGTCGCCGCCATCGGGGCCGCCTTTCGGAATGCCCGCTGCGCGGTGAAAGTGTACACTGCCCGCACCGCCCTTACCGGATCGGAACTGGATTTTTACATAGTCAACAAAGTTTTGCTCGGCCATCGGCGGTAGTTGTTTGAGGGGCAAAGGTAGGGCGATGGGAGCGAGAAAAATCTTATTGAAAAAACTCCTTCTTCAAGGCCTCGAACACCTCTAAACGCACCGCCCGGCTGCTCTTACGGAGTCTTGCCAAACTTTCCAACAGATATTCTCCTGGTTTTAAGTCCGCGCGGTCAACGTGCGACCTGATTTTCAACCCGTATTCGTTTCGCAATTCTCGGATACGCCTTTGGTAATCGCGGATACCGCCTACTGCCGACAACTCGTTTGTGGTAACTACTTTGCCAACATTTTCTTCAAAAAATTGTACCTATTTAGCACCAGTATACGACGGCCCTAACCGTAAAGTTTTTCACCACAGATTTTCACAG
>JBEBHD010000262.1:0-7052 GCA_040080915.1 Saprospiraceae bacterium | reverse complement strand
GCAGCCGTAGCCGGGTGCCTACGGCGAAAATTTCAACGCAGCATGAAGCAAAATTCGCCGCTTGCAGCCCGGCGACTGAAATTTAAACACGCTCTAAGATGGGCATAGCAAGAGGGGGTTTAATGCCATTGGCAAAAAAACGGCTCGTATGGGCATCACCGAAGTAAAAAGCACGGAACTTTGCCCATCTCGAATGCACCCAATTGCATTGCCCATGGAAGTGTACGAAGAAAATTTGAGCATTAGCGTTGCGCTCGCCCAGCTGTTCGAGCGCTTTGGTTTCTCTTCAGATGCCTACACGGCCAAGTGGTTTGCCATTTACGTGGGCAAATTTCCGATCTACCTGCCCAACATACCAAGCCGGGTGCGTATAGCCAGGTTTCACGATATTCATCATGTACTGACTGGTTATCCGGCCAACTGGCGCGGCGAAGCGGAAATCGGCGCTTGGGAACTGGCTACCGGATGCCGGTCTTCGTTTGTCGCTTGGTTTTTGAACAGCGGAGCCGTCGCGGTAGGGCTGGTGCTGTGGCCAAGAGCAGTGTGGCGGGCTTTCAAACGCGGCTGGCATACCCGAACCAACCTTTACCACAATTTCCAATACGAGCCGCTTTTGGACATGACGGTCGGGGAGTTGCGCAGCAAGATTGGTTTGCCCAAATCGTAAAACCCATTCCCGGACCCCGGGTTCGAGTAGTTATACCTCACATCGCAAGGTGCGAAGCCGCTTTTGTCATACTGAGCGCTGCTAATCAAAATAGTAGGCCGAAGGCCATGCACAAAACCTCGCAGCGCGAAGTATAGGTACCACCTCCTACGGCAACGAATATTGCTTGAACCAGTTCCAATGCACTTCCGCCCCTTTCATCCAATGGTTGGTGCCGTTGGGGTATATGTGCCCCATGTTGTAGATCATCCCGACGCGGTATTCGCGGTTTTCGCCGGGCGTGATGGGCGGATAAGTGGCCATCATGGCCGTAGTGGTGTCACCCGACATGGTATAGGTCTGGGCGAACCCGAAGGTTTTTTGGTGGGTGGATACCATACGCTTGAAAAAGTCAATGGTGTTCATGCCCGGCTCGAACGCAAACAACGGTATCTGTTGCTGGAAGTAGCGGTCGTCTTTGTCGCCTATCTGAAATGCCACGGGCAATTTGCGTTTGGGGGTGTACGTCGTGTCCGGCCCACTGGTGCCGGCACATTCCACCACCGCCGCCAGCACATCGCTCATTTCCACCGCACACCGGAACGCCATTTGGCCACCGTTGGAAAAACCGGCCAAGTAGATGTGCTTGGCATCTACGCTGAACGTTTGGCTCAACGACACAACCATTTCCCGCAGGAATTTGATGTCGTCGCGGGGCGTTTGGCCAGCGCAGTAATCGAAACTGCCGGGAAAGCAAGTCCACTTGGTCGTATTAGTAGAGACACCGTCCTCGACAATGCAATAGTGCCAAGAGGAAGGAAAAACAGTCAGGATATTTTCCGTCTCGCCCAGTTCTTTCCAGCCGGAAATGTTGTAGAATTTTTCCCCGTCGCCGCTGGTGCCGTGCAGCATGATCACCATGGGCATTGGGGTGTTGGGGTTGTAGCCAGCGGGTACATGCACATAGTATTCGCGGGAATCGCCGTTGATCTGGATCGTAAAACGGTTTTTGCCGGTAGCATAACCCGATCCATTGTCGTCGTTTTTTTTGCAGGCAGCGAAAAGGGCCAGGGCAGAGAACAAGAACAGCCGGAAGGCATTCAGAAAAATTTTGTTGTACATCATAAGGTAGTGTTTTTATGAGCACAAAGGACGGGGGGCAGTGGGACGGGGCTTTAGTCCTAAGGGGTGATTTTGGAGAAAGTTTTCTCCGCTGTTGTGTCAAAAGGATGGGTGGATGAAAAAAAACAGAACGAGCAGGTAAATTTGTGGTCGCAAACATCCAGCCACCTGCCCCCAAAAAGCCAAAACCGGCTCCTCAAAATTTGTGCTTCATTTCGTCCGCGTTCCTACGTTTTTTATGAAAAAAATCGCTTTTACCAGCCTCTTCCTCACGCTTTGTTCGAGTTTGCCCGCCGTTACCCGCCACATCGGCAGCGGCCAAACTTACTCCACGCTGACTGCCGCGGCCGCCGTCGCTTTGCCGGGCGATACCCTCCTCCTGCACGCCGGAAACTACCCGGGCGGGTTGACCATAACAAACCTGAAAGGCACGGCCGCCGCCTGGGTCACGATAAAAAACGCGCCGGGCGAAACGGTCGTTTTCGAAGGCGGGAGCAATGCCATTCAGTTCATTGAGCCAGCCTACCTGCACCTGATCGGTCTGGTTTTTCAGCACCAAACGGGCAACGGCGTGAACACCGACGACGGCGGCACGTACGATACGCCCGCGCACCATGTTATTTTTGAAAAATGCGTGTTCCGGGACATGTCTGCCATCGGCAACAACGACCTGCTGAAACTATCCGGCCTCGACTATTTTGAGGTGCGCGACTGCGAGTTTCGCAACGGCTCTGCGGGCGGGAGCGGCATTGACATGGTGGGCTGCCATCACGGTCTGATCCGGGGCAACCGTTTTGAGCAAATGGGATCGAATGCCATCCAGTGCAAGGGCGGCAGTGAGCATGTGCGCATCGAAGGCAATTTTTTCAAAAATGGCGGCCAGCGCACGCTGAACATCGGGGGCAGCACCGGGTTGGCGTTCTTCCGGCCGGACACGGCCCATTTCGAGGCGGCCAATGTCCAGGTTTTTTCCAACGTCTTCATCGGTTCGGTCGCGCCCATCGCTTTTGTGGGTGCCGTGCAGGTGGATGTGGCCAACAACACCATTTACCAGCCTGAAAAATGGGTCATCCGCATTTTGCAAGAAACGGTAGATCCCACCCGTTTTCTGGCATGCGGCGACAACTCGTTTCGAAACAACATAGTCGTCATCGGCAATGCCGTGTCCACTGTCACCAATATCGGCCCCAACACCCGCCCGGAGTCGTTTTTGTTTTCCAACAACCTTTGGTACCATTTCGAAAACCCCAACTGGAACGGGCCGGATATTCCGGTGGCGGAAACCAACCCAATTCTGCAGGCCAATCCTCTGTTTGCCAATCCTTCAGCAGATGATTTTTCCATTCCGCCCAATAGCCCGGCCGCCGGATCGGGCCTTGTGCTAAGCGATCCAAAACTCGATTTTTTGAAAAAATTGTTCGCCAGCCCGCCTTCCGTCGGTGCCGTGGAGGCCAACCCGGTCTCGGTCGTTTGGCCACTACCCGGTGCAGAAATTCGGCAATTGGCCGTTTTCCCCAACCCGACGAGCGGTGACTTGTGGGTTGAACTTGATCTGCTTGCTCCTGCCAAGCCGGTGCTGGAATTGTATGATTTGTCGGGCCATCTGGTGGCGCAGTTAGCCGTTGCCGAGTTGTTACCGGGCTTGCAGCGGGTACATTTCCAGGTAGGAAAACTTGCCAGAGGGACCTATTTTTTGGCGGTTTCGTCCGATGGAAAGCGGCTGGGCGGGCAATTGGTCGTGGTGGGGCATTAAGAGCGTGTTTAAATTTCAGTTACCGGGCTGCAAGCGGCAAATTTTGCTTCATGCTGCGTTGAAATTTTCGCCATAGGCAACTGGCTATGGCTGCAAATTTCGCCTTGCCTGAACCAAAATTTGCTCGCTTTCGCCTCGGCACTGAAATTTAAACACGCTCTAAGTGTATGTTGGGCATTTTTTTGTCGCGATGCAAGCCGTCGGAGTTTTGGACAGCACCACCGGAAAGACGCGCTCTTCGAAGCGTTCGTAGGCCAACATGCGCATCGCCTCGAACATGCAGTACGCCGAGCGCAGGTATTTGTTGCTCACGACGGCCAGCACGTACTTGCCCGCGCCAATGGCCCGCATGAATTGCTCGATGTTGTCGCGGTAAGTCACGGTTGTTTTATCGCACAGGACGCGGTAGCCTTTTGTTACGAGCAAAGGTATTGCCAAAGCGGGGCAAAACGGCAAGGTTTTTATCTGCCGGAATGCAAGCAGGAAATTGCACTAAACCCGGTGAAAACACCACCATACTTTCATTTTAACCGGGTTAAAAGGCAACTAAACTTGTTTTTTAACTGGGAACCACTACTTTTGCCGAAAAACAACCGCATGGAAATTCCGAGACGGATGTTGGCCGAACTGGTCAAGCACCTCGAAAAAGAGGAAATCACGCTGCTCCTCGGCCCTCGACAGGCCGGGAAAACCACTTTGCTGAGCAGTATAGGCAGACAACTCCAGCAGGAGGGCAAGACTTGCCTGTTTTTTAACCTGGACATTGATACGGACGCACAGCATTTCACGTCGCAGCAGCGCTTTGTCGAACGGGTCGAGGCCCTTGCCGGCGGACAACGCGCATACGTTTTTATTGATGAGGTACAACGCATCGAAGATGCCGGACTTTTTTTGAAGGGCATTTTTGACCGGCGATTACCGCACAAATGGATTGCCACGGGTTCGGGGAGTTTGGAATTGAAGGAAAAAATCGCCGAGTCTTTGGCTGGCAGAAAACGAAATTTCTTACTCTTCCCAATCTCGATGGAGGAATTCCTGAACCACCGACTTGGCACACCCGATGCCGGCCGTTCAATGGCACTGCTCGCCACCGATACAGCGGCGGAAGAACGCCTGCTGCTGGAATACCTGCAATTTGGCGGCTACCCGAGAGTCGTGACCAGCGCCGACCACACCGAAAAAAGGCAGGTACTGGGGGAGATTTTCCAGAGTTACATCGAGCGCGACATTCAACTGCTGCTCCGCTTGGAAAAATCGCGCGAGTTGGTCACCTTGCTGCAGCTGATCGCCAATAGAATCGGCAGGCTCATCCAGTTTCAAGACCTGGCCAATTTGACCAACCTGAGCGTGGCTACCGTCAAAAACTACCTCTGGTACGCCCAGAAAACGTTCGTCATCGAAGAGGTGCTGCCCTATTTCACCAACAAGGAAAAGGAATTGACCAAATCTCCGCAGTACTATTTTGTGGACAACGGCTTGCGCAACTACCTGCTCGGCAACGTGCCTGTCACGCCTGTCTCGCCCGAGTTTGGGTTCGTTTTTCAACAATTGGTCTTTCAACTCCTGCGTCAACGGTTTGCCGATAGCATTGCCGCCATTCGATACTGGAGAACCCAAAATCAGGCAGAAGTGGATTTTGTCGTACACGACGGGCTGAATCTGCTGCCCGTTGAGGTCAAAGCCACCCTGATGAAACAGCCGCAAATCGAGCGCTCGCTGCGCAGTTTTATCGAAACCTACCGCCCGAAAGAGGCTTGGGTCGTGAACCGAAGTCTGGAAACCACCGTGGAAATCGGCACGACAACCGTGCGGTTTTTGCCTTGGTTTCGGTTGATCGGGCCGAGTGTTGTTTGACGGAGATGCCACTACCGCCCCAACGGCCGAATCAGCCAATTGCACACAAACCCGACCAACAGCAACGCCGCCATCAGGTACATGGTGATGGAATACGCCTCAGCGGCAGGCAGGTGCAGCGTCTCGATCTGGTAGGCGCGGATGTTGTTCACCAACTGCGGCCCCAGTATGGCGGCCATGCTCCAGGCCAGGAGCAAGCGCCCGTGGATAGCGCCGACCTCCCGCACCCCGAACAGATCGCGCAAATAGGCCGGTATGGTAGCGAAGCCGCCGCCGTACATACTCATGATCAGGCAGAAAGCCACCATGAACAAGGCGACATTGCCCATACGACCGGTTTGCGGCACCAGCACGTACAGGGCGGCGCCCAGCAAAAAGAAAATGGCGTAGGTGCGGCGGCGACCGATCTTGTCGGACAAGGACGACCAAAAAAACCGCCCCACCATATTGAACAGGCTGAGCAGGCCGACAAAACCGCCCGCCGCCGCCGCGCCGATGGCCCGTTGGACGCCCACTGTTTTTTCTGAAAACATCTCCTGGATCATGACCGATGCCTGTCCCAGCACGCCGATGCCCGCCGTCACGTTGAGCATCAGCACCGCAAACAACAAGTAGAATTGGGGCGTGCGGATGGCCTCGTCGGCGTTCAAACCGACTCTGGCAGAAACGAGCGGGGTTTCTGCAGGGGTTCCCTTTGGGCACCAGCCTTCCGGCGGGATACGAATGCTCCAGACACCGAACAGCATGCATATCAGGTACACTGCGCCGAGGGTCACGAACGTTTCCGCCACGCCGGTCGAACCGGAGGTTTTAAATACATCCATCAAAAAAATGGACAAGGGGGCGGCTATAAGGGCGCCGCCGCCAAAGCCCATGATGGCCATGCCGGTGGCCATCCCCGGCCGGTCGGGGAACCATTTGATGAGCGTCGAGACGGGTGAAATGTAGCCCAGGCCCAGCCCGATGCCGCCCAGCACGCCGTTGCCGAGGTAGAGCAACTCGATCCGGTGCCACCAAACACCCAGGGCCGACAGGAAAAAGCCGCCCGAAAAGCACAGCGCCGACACAAACATGGCCTTGCGCGGCCCGGCCCGCTCTAACCAGCGGCCAAATACCGCCGCCGAGGCGCCGAGGCAAAACAAGGCAATGGAAAAAACATACCCGATCTGTACGAGCGACCAGTCGCCCTCCGCCGGCTGATCCACGCCGATAAGTTGCGCCAGCGGTTTGTTGAACACGCTGTAGGCATAAATCTGCCCGATACACAGGTGGATGGCCAGGGCGGCGGGGGGCACGCGCCACCGGTTGTAGTTCGCCGGGGCGATGGTGCGGGCTTTGTCGAAAAAGGCGTTCATGGTGGCCAAATGTAGGGCGAAAAGTACATTGGCAGGTGAAGAGGGGTAAAGGGGCTATTTGCAGGGTACATAAAAATCAGAGCACCTCCGCCTCCACCAGCCGCCGGAAATACCCCGTCTCTTGTATACGCCGCAACGCCTCTGCCTTGTGCTTTTCGGCTTCCTCGTCCAACCCTTCCAGCCGCCGCAACCGCGCCATGCCGATGTGGGCGGCTGTGGCGTGGGCGCGGGCGATGCTGAGGTGGTCAAGTACGATGGTCAAAAGTCGAGGATTGCCTTCTTTCGACCACCGAGCTCCGTGGGTACAACCCCACCCCCAGCC
>JBEBHD010000046.1:0-25236 GCA_040080915.1 Saprospiraceae bacterium | reverse complement strand
ATCAAGGAGATAATCCCTTCGAGCAGAGCACTCCGCATTCATGCGTTTGCCCTGCCCCCTCCCCCCCGAGGGGGAGGGGTTGGCGGTGGGGTTGTACCGGCGGAGCTCGATGTACCCCATTGTTGCCAAGGTAGGTGTGAGGCTAAATAGTTACGTTTTATCAATTAATTATGCCTCGGCGCTTATCATAATTACCCCTTCCTTTGCTGCCCACAACACCGCCACCATGCTACAAGACCGATACGGAAGAGTCCACGATTACCTGCGAATCGCCCTCACGGATGCGTGCAACCTGCGCTGTGTGTACTGCATGCCGGATGAAAAAACGCCCTGTTTGCCTTCCAACAGGCTGATGTCGGTGGCCGAAGTGGATACGCTGGCACGGGTATTCGTGCAAAACGGCGTGCGGAAAATACGGCTTACCGGCGGCGAACCGCTCGTGCGCAAGGAAGCCAGGGAAATCATCGAACGGCTGGCAACATACCCGGTCGAACTGACCCTGACCACCAACGGCGTGCTGGCCGACGAATTTCTCGACACCTTCCTTCGGGCGGGCATCCACTCCCTGAATGTGAGCATGGACTCCCTGCGCCCCGATGCGTTTTTTTCCATTACCAAACGCGACTACGGCGAGCGCGTGCGCCAAAACATCATGCTCCTGCTGGAGGCCGGGCTGCACGTCAAACTCAACACGGTGGTCATGCGCGGGGTGAACGACCACGAAGTGCCCCATTTCGTGGAACTGACCCGGTACCTGCCGCTCCACGTCCGGTTTATCGAGTTCATGCCTTTTCACGGAAACCAGTGGGAGCACCAAAAAGTGGTGCCCTCCGCTGAACTGCTGGAGCGGATTGCCGAAGATTTTGAATTTGTAAAACTCCACGACGGGCCGCACGATACCGCTAAAAAATTCACCGTGCTGAACCACGCAGGTACGTTTGCGCTGATCTCGACCATGAGCGCCCATTTTTGCGCAGGCTGCAACCGGTTGCGGCTGACCGCCGACGGGAAAATGAAAAACTGCCTGTTTTCCAAAAACGAGACCGACTTGCTCGGGCCGCTGCGAAACGGACTGGACGTGGAGCCGCTGATCCGCGACTGCCTGAGCCAAAAGGCCCCTGAACTCGGCGGCCAATTGCAACCGAATTATCAACTGATTGATGCCACCGAACTGCAAAACCGCAGCATGATCGCCATTGGCGGCTGATTTTTCAAATCGAAACCATGAAAATAACCATCCTCGTATTCGGGAAATTGACCGAAATCCTCCCGCAGCAACACTTGGAACTGGCGGACGAACCAACAACCGTCGGCACGGTGCGTGCCCGGCTCGAAGCGCAGTTTCCCGCCCTGAAAAGCATGCGCTACCGCATGGCCGTGGACAAAAAAATGGCCACCGATGATACGCCGCTCACCGAAAACGCCGAGGTGGCGTTGCTGCCGCCGTTTTCGGGCGGGTAACCCTCAACCGCCATGCAACGCTATCAAAAACAGATTCTTCTGAATGAAATCGGGGTGGACGGACAGCGCCGCCTTTCCGAAACCCGCGTGTTGGTGATCGGTGCCGGGGGGCTGGGCTGCCCGGCGTTGCAGTACCTCGCGGCAGCGGGCATCGGATGCCTCGGTATCGCTGACTTCGACACGGTGGACGTGTCCAACCTGCACCGCCAGATTTTGTACCAGACAGATGATATCGGTGTGCCCAAAGTAACGGCGGCGGCACGGCGGTTGCAGGCACTCAATCCCGACACCCGGATCGAAGTTTTTGACGAAGCCGTGGACACCGCAAACGCGCTGGAAATACTGGCCCGCTTCGATTTGGTGCTGGACGGCTCTGATAATTTCCCCACGCGGTACTTAGTCAACGATGCGTGCGTGCTCCTGAACAAACCGCTGGTGTACGGGTCTGTTTTCCGTTTTGAAGGGCAGGTGGGCGTTTTCAATGTGCTGGAAAACGGCCGAAAAACCAATTACCGCGACCTGTTTCCCGAGCCGCCCGACCCCACCGAAGTAGCCGACTGCAACGAGGCCGGAGTCATCGGTGTCGTGCCCGGCATCATCGGGATCATGCAGGCTGCCGAGGTCGTCAAGATCGTCACAGGAGCGGGCAAACCGCTGTACAACCGCTTGTTGACCTACCACGCCTTGACCAATTCCATGTACGAAGTGGAGGTTTTTCCACATCCGGAGGCGGCGTTGCACGCGCCTGAAAACGCGGAAGCCCTCCGAAACATGGACTACGCGTGGTTTTGCGGCGGGCCGTCGGGCGCGTTCACCGATATTGGCCCTGCCGAATTCGACGCGCTGCGCTGCGCCGAATCGCCGCTCATCATAGACGTGCGCAACGCGGGCGAAGCTCCGAGCGTGACGGAGTTTGAGCACTTGTGCATTCCGCTTTCCGAGCTCAGCCATAACTTGCACCGTATTGAAAAAAACCGGCCCGTAATCGTTTTTTGCCAAACCGGCGTGCGAAGTATCACTGCGGCCAACGTACTGGTTGACCGGCTGGGGCACGGGCGTGTTTTAAATTTAAAAGGAGGAATAATCCAATGGAAAACAAAGAGATAAACCATACCGCTAACCACCGCCACAAGCCGGTTTTTGTGGAAGGACCCATCGAACCGGCGTTCGTGGGCGTGGCTATCGGCAAGCACAGCGCAAACACTACGATCGGTGCGCACAGCATTTTTCTGGGCCAGGTGCGCAGCGATGTGCTGGACGGACGGACGGTGACGGCGATCGAGTATTCCGCCTACGTGGACATGGCGGAGGAGAAATTCCGCGAAATCCGGGAGGCCGCGTTCGCCAAATACCCGCTTACCTGCATGCACCTGTACCACAGCCTCGGCCGGGTGGGCGCGGGAGAAATCAGCCTGTTTGTTTTTACCTCAGGCAAGCACCGCCGCGAGGCCATTGATGCCTGCAATGAAGTGGTAGAGCGCATCAAACAGGAAGTGCCCGTTTGGGGTAAAGAGATTTTTGACGACGAAACCTATACCTGGAAAGAAAACAAATAGCCGCCATGGTCAACATCACCAACAAGGAAAAAACGTACCGATCCGCCATCGCCAGGGCCATTGTGCGCGTGAGCAAACAGGCGACCATTGATGCCTTGCTGAACAAAACCGTGCCCAAGGGTGATGTGCTGGAGGCCAGCCGCGTGGCGGGTTTGTTCGGCATAAAGCGGACGAGTGACATGATCCCCGATTGCCACCCGCTTCCGGTAGAGTTTGCAGCCGTGCGGCATACCATCGAAGGCCTCGACATCGTGATCGAGACAGAAGTACACACCATTTACCGCACCGGTGTGGAAGTGGAGGCCATGCACGGGGCCTCTGTGGTGGCACTCACGATCTACGACATGCTCAAGCCGATAGACAAGGGGATTGAAATTCTGAACATACGGCTGGTGGAAAAAAAAGGCGGCAAATCGTCGGCCGGGGCTGTACCGGTGTTGCCCGGTGCCCAGACATGAACTTCGCTGAGCCATGAAAAAATTCGTGTTTTTCCTCCTGCTTCTTTCCTGCAACGCCCCGTCCGAGACCGTTTCTCCTGCTTTTTTTCACTGGAAAAACAGCCTCGCGCTGACCAAAAGTGAAACCGATTTGCTAGAAGAACTTGGCTGCCAAACACTGTACGTCAAATTTCTCGACATCGCCAAAGACCCGCAAACGAGCGACATCCGCCCCTATTCCCTGCTGGAGGTACGCGATAGTGCAGGGCTGACCAATCGGGCCATCGTGCCCTGCATTTTTATCACAAACAGCGTTTTTCAGGGTATCTCCGAGGCTAAACTCAACTGGCTGGCTGGCAAAACCGCAGAGGCCATAGCCAACATCAGCAACCAATTTCCTGGCTCTGCCAAGGGGGAAATTAGCCAGCCGTCGGAAATTCAATTCGATTGCGACTGGACGGAATCCACCCGCGCGGCGTTTTTTTCTTTTTTAAAAAAAATGAGCGACCGCCTGCCGCCGAAAACCCGCCTGAGCGCTACCATACGACTGCACCAGTACAAATTTCCCGACCGCACCGGCGTGCCGCCCGCAGACCGCGGTATGCTTATGCTGTATAACACTGGCGACATACACGACCCCGACGAACAGAACTCCATATTTCAGCGGTCGACAGCCGAAATATACCTGCAGGGCGCTCCGCCCAAATACCCGCTCCCGCTTGACGTGGCCTTGCCCCTTTTTGCTTGGACCTTGGTGTACCGCGACGGTGAGCTGTGGAAAATTGTACCCGAATCAGGGCCGCCGGGAATACAAAACCACGAGGCTACTACCGCAAACATCAACCTGCCATACCTGCGCCCGGACGATCTGGTGCGGTATGAATCGGTAGATACCGGGTTGCTGCGCGAGGCAGCGACGCTGGCTGCCGGTATTCGTTTGGCCCCTGATGCCCGTGTCGCGTTTTTTCACCTGGCCCCTTCGGTCGTACAGCGCTACCCGGCCGATTTTTTGAAATCCGTATTCACCCATGGCTGGCCCCCCAAATAATCCAGACATTGGCCGACAGGTACAAAAACAGGATAAGTTTCCACGCGCGCTGGTCGAAGCGGGCAGAGGCATCGGGCTGGCCGTTTTTCCAAATGCGTAGCGAGGTTACCGACGAAACAATGCACAGCAACAGGAAAAAATAGGTGAGGATGTGCAGTTTGTCGCACAAGGTGAAGGTGGTGGACTGGGGCAGGATGGAGTCCACGATGTACTTGTTGCCCACGCAGGCGAAGAGGCTGCCCACCGACAAGCCAAAGCGCGGATCAACGTCCACGGGGTCAATGAAAAAGACGAGCCAGGAGATAAAGAATGCGACGTACATGCCTGTGAAAAGCGAAAAAAACAGCCCCCAGGTTTTTCGTTTGATGTAGACGGTCATGGTGGCGTTGGCGTAGGCGCTGCCCTGCTGGAGTACCGGATCGCCGTAGGTGGTGTCGTATTTTTTAGAGCCACAGGTGATCTCGAACCGCTCGATGTACCAGTTGCTCAAACCCAATTGGGTATCAATTTTGGTGTTTTCGATATCGGGCACATACACCAAGGCTTCGATGTCGCTGTTACTTTCCTCCATTTCGATGGTCATTTTTTGCACGTCGAAGGGGAAGCGACGGATGTCCCAGTCTTTTTTGAGCACGGCGGTCGCACGTTTGCCAGCCCACTGGATGCCGTTTTTTTCTTCCAAAAAATCGAGGGCGTACTCCACCGACTTGGCGTTGGGTAGTTCGAGTGTTTCCAGCGGCTTTAGTTCCGGGTTGGAGTAATTGAACCAAACCCAAAACTGGGCTGAAAAACTCTTTTCACTCAGGTTTACATCGTAAATATCGTTCACGAAAACGCCAATGCGCACGGTATCGGGCTGGGCGAGGGCGGTGCCAGCAAGGCAAGATGTGAACAGTAGCGGAAGTGCGGTGCGGAGAAAAAGGTTTGGCATGGCAGGCGGTGTTTTCAATTTTCGGGCGTGAAAATAGGACACTGGGACCACAACGGGTTGTCCACATTCAGATTCATGGCAGAGACGCGGAATGATAATGATGCCTATGCGTCCCCGTGTCTCTGCCATGAATCTGAATGTGCTATGTGTCCGCATTGTCACGCACCCGCCAATCACCCGTATTTGGCCGCTATGACTAAAATTTGCTCACCTTGGTTCCGAACAGGAGAAGTACATTTGTCGTGCTTTCCCCCCCCCTGACTTTTTTTTCAAAAAAACACGTCCACATGAATCGCTACCTGTTTTTACTCCTGTTCGGAGCGGCTTGTTGCTCCACCGATTTGAAGGCCCAAACTACGGCCACATCCCAGTCCAATGTCCAAACAAACTTTTTCCTGCAACTCGATCTGGAGCGCGGCTACGTCCTTTGCCCGACGGGCACGGGCAACCTGTACCTCGCTGGCATGCGCAACGTAGACATGGTGCTGATCGAAATGACCCCGGAGGCCAACATCGTGTCGTCGAGGTACATAGATGTGGGTAACACCGGCCTCGATGCCATATCGAACTTGATCGTGGACTCGGAAGGCAATCTCGTGATCACGGGCAACCTGAGAGAAGACAGCCTTGGCAACGGGTACATTTTTCGATACGACCCGACACTTCGCAAGACCCTGTGGGCCAAAATATTCGGTGGCAACCAGTCGCTGGTACACGGTGTTTTGGAAAACGGCCCCGGCGGAAATTTTCTGGTGTACGCCAACGTGAATACTGCTGCCAGCAGCGATACCGAGTTTTTTCAATTGGAACGCGGCACGGGAAACATGGTGCCTGGCACAGCATGGCGTTATACTGCCGGCTCGGCCATCAATTTCCACGCCATGACGATGCACAACGGCTCGTTGTACGCCACAGGCTATTACGCCGACGGAACCCAGTTTAACGGCACCCGGCACCTACTTGCTCAGATCAATCCGAATACGGGTGCCGTGGTATGGTCGCGGCTGGGTCACATCGGCCCCAACACCGATGCCCGCCTGTACGGCAATAGTATCACGGCGCAGGGGGCTGCCGTAGTAGCTGCATACAGCGGAAACAGGGCGTTTAACGACTTGGGGCAAACAAGGGTTTATTTGCAAAAAAGTACCATTGACGGCGCGTACGTCTGGCACAAAGAATACGACTTCACTCAGTGGGCCGACGAATGGGCGGAGGAGGTCGTGAACCTACCGGACGGCTACATGGTATACGGCCGCAAATGGGCGGCCAATGAACTTTTTCTGATGAAGATTGATCTGTTCGGCAACCTCCTTTGGGTGCGCAAGTTCAAACATGAGTCTACAACCAAATTGATCACAACAGCTCAGGGCCAAATGGTGGCCATGGGTAGTTTTGTTTTCGCCACGGGTTTTTCCAACAACGGCCCGGGCGTGGAGCATTCGTTCGTGCTGAAAAACGATAGCAAGGGTACAACCGCCCCGACCTGCCCGATTTATCAGCAGACACCGGTACTCACCACACACATTCCCGAACAGGAAAATTGGGTGATAATGCCAACGGCTATCGCCAGCCCGACCCTGCTGTTTGATATGCCCGTCGCGCCGCCGGTGAATTTTAATCTACAAAAACAGGTGATCTGCCAGGAGGTGGTGAACGACTGTCTGGGCCTGCCCGATACGCATTTCTCCGACACCGTGATCTGCCCCGGCGAAACGCTGACCTATGCCGTTCCGGGCTACGATACTTACCTGTGGGCACCAGCCGCCGGGTTGAGTTGCACCACTTGTCCCACGGTGACGGCTTCGCCGCAAACTACCACGACATACACACTTTTCGCCAGCGATGCCAACGGCTGCGAACTACTCGACACATTTACCGTGAGCGTGCGGACTGCTCCCGTGCTCGAATTGGGGCCGGACGTGATCCTTTGCGAAAACAAAACCGTCGTTTTTGATGCCGGGCCGGGCTTCGTGTCCTACCTGTGGCACGACGGCAGTACTGCCCCGACGCTTACGGCCGTTGACCCTGGCACCTACCGGGTAGAAGTGGCCGACCAGTGCGGAAAAATCCAGCGCGATTCTGTGTTTTTTTCCTTCAGTCTGCTTCCCGACACGCGCTTTGGGGACACAGTCATTTGCCCTGGCAAGTCGGTTACCTTTAGCCTTACCGGGTTCACCACCTACACCTGGGCACCTGCCGCCGGACTGAGTTGCACCACCTGCCCCACGGTGACGGCTTCGCCGCAAACCACCACGACATACACGCTTTTCGCCAGCGATGCCAACGGCTGCGAACTACGCGATACGTTTACCGTGAGCGTGCTTTCCGGGCCAAGTAGCCTAAAAATCACATGCCCACCTAACCAAACCGTGCAGACGGCTCCTGGTGCCCAAACGGCTGTGGCCACCTACGCCGATCCGGCGACGAGCAGCGACTGCCCCTGTGCTCCACCGGTCTGGACCCGGACGCAGGGTTTGGCCAGCGGAGCGCTTTTTCCTGTAGGCCCAACACTCGTTTGTTACATGGCAGAAGACGGTTGCAATACGACAGCGTCTTGTTGTTTCACCGTCACGGTGACCCCAACGCTTGACCCCAACGGCGACCCGTGCGACGTGAAGGAAACTCCCTGCGTGCGTTTCGAGATTTTGGGTATCAGCCAAAACGCGAAAAAGCAAAAGACCTACCGAATGCGTGTGATCAACAAATGCCCGAACGAAATGCAGTACGTGGCTTACCAACTACCCAACGGCATGACGGCCAAGGCACCTGCCGATGGTTCGGTTTACACCGCACCCTCGGGCCGGAAATACGAGGTGCGCAATGCCGCGTCGTACCAGTCGGTGCGGTTCAAGTCTACCGGGCCTGGCATTGCCAACGGGCAGTCTGATGTTTTTGAGTACACCTTGCCAGCCCAGGCCGACCCGGTGTTTATCCACGTAACTGTGCGGCTTGCGCCGCAGGTTTTTGTGGAAACCCATCTCAATGTGTTCGGCTGCGTGGTGCAAACGGCCAATCGCCCGGACGATGAGGGGATCGGAACGGAAAATCGCTCCGGCGAATCGTGGACTGGGGAACAAACCAGCACCTTGCATTTGTATCCCAACCCGGCGACCGATATCCTCTTCGCGGACTTGGGCGATTGGGCGGATCAGCCGGTGCGCCTGTTAGTCACGAATGCTTTGGGCAGGGCTGTGCTCGACGAAACGGTGAGCCAATCGGGGCGGATACTTACGCTTGATCTGCCCGCTGGCTGGGCTTCCGGCGTGTACGTTTTGACCTTGACTGGCCCCAATGGCGGGCGGCGTAGCGGCAGGTTTGTTCGGTAGCGCTACTCAAACTCGACCACGAACGTTTTTTTGTAGCCTTTTGTGGCTGCTTTTTTCTGCTGTGCCTCTGCCTCTTTTTTGGTGGCAAACGGCCCGAGGATGAGTTTGTACGTCGCGGCCAAAGCGCTTTCTTCGTGGTTTACGATCACCTTTCCCGGCCAGATTTTTTGTATTTTTTCAATCTGCTGGAACAGGTTCTCGGAATCGGTCAGCACGGCCATTTGCAGGCCAAAACCTCGACTTTTTACTGGTTTTAGTTCAATTTGGTACAGTTCAGATACCTGCGCTGTGGCTTTGCCCGGCTTGGCTGGGGCGGCTTGCGGGCCTTGTACGGTGGAGTAGGTGGCAGGCACGACGGATGTGCCTTGCGTTTGCCTGGCCGGCTTCACCAACTGGGTGGTTGCGTCCGAAGCCGACGACACGCGCGAAGAACTGGAGTAGGATACCGGTTCCAAGTGAGCGGGCAGTGTTTTGGTCGGTGCGGAGTAGGCGAGCGGCTGGACACTGGCCGGTGCCGGGTCGTTCACGACCTCGATTTTGACTTTGGTGACACCTTCGCGGATAAGTCCGATCTTTTCGGCGGCCGTGCGAGACAGGTCCACTACATAGCCGTCCATGAACGGGCCGCGGTCATTTACTCGTACGATGACCGATTTTTTGGTGTCCAAGCGCGTGACTTTGAGGTTTGTTCCAAACGGCAACGACTTGTGAGCGCAGGTAAACTGTGTTTTGTCATAAGGCTCGCCGCTAGTCGTTTTGCGGCCGTGAAGGGCATCGGCGTAGTAGCCGCATTTACCAAATTCCTCCTGAGTGCTTTGAGCACTGGCGAGGGTGATCGGGCTGGAAATAAAGGCGAAAATGCCAGCGAGGAGGATCAAGGTTTGGCGCATCATGCTGTAGTTTTGTTGTTAAGATTGGTGGGCAAAGGTAAGTGCCTATCCTCCTGAATGCAAGAACTAAAGTTGAGTCACCTGATTATCAATTGCTTCACATGAAAAAAAACAATGCACTCGACCGCCAGCGCACCATCTATCTCGGTGGAGCCTCCGGTACGCGACCAACTATTCCGGCTGATTTCTTGGATTTGGAAAAAAAAGCCAAGGCGAATTTGAATGCCCGCGCTTGGGCATACATCGCAGGTGGTGCGGGCCGGGAGGCGACCCTGTCGGCCAATGCCAAGGGATTCGATGCCTGGCAAATTGTCCCGCGTATGTTGCGCAACGTGGAAAAACGCGACACGTCCACGAGCCTGTTCGGACAGTATTTGCCCGCGCCATTTTTCCTGGCCCCAATCGGTGTTTTGGAAATGGCGCACCATGAGGCTGACCTGGCCGTGGCCAGGGCGGCGGCAGCCACTGGCGTTCCATACATTTTTTCCAACCAGGCCTCTGTGCCAATGGAAACCTGTGCCGCCGCAATGGGCGATACGCCGCGTTTTTTTCAACTGTACTGGAGCCAGTCGGATGCCCTCGTGGCGAGTTTTCTCCAACGGGCCAAGGCTTGCGGCTGCACGGGCATCGTGGTGACGCTGGACACGACCATGCTCGGCTGGCGCACGCGCGACCTCGATCTGGCCTTTCTGCCGTTTTTGCAGGGAATGGGCATCGCGCAGTACACGTCCGATCCGGTTTTCAGCGAAATCATGAAAAATCAGGCACCGCCACCGGGACCAAAGCCAAGGGTGACGCTTGCGGCTGTTCGCACACTTTTGGAGGCCACGCGCCGGTATCCCGGTTCTTTTTGGGCCAATTTGCGCAGCGGAGCCGGGTTGCGAGCGGTTCGGACTTTTGTCGGCACCTACTCGCGCCCGAATATCGCGTGGGCTGACCTGCCGTTTTTGCGCCAGCACACCGATCTGCCGATCATCCTCAAAGGCATCCTGCACCCCGACGATGCCCGAAAGGCGCTGGACTACGGTGTGGACGGGATTTACGTGTCCAACCACGGCGGCCGGCAGGTGGACGGGGCGATTAGCTCCATTGAGGCGCTGCCGGGTATCGTTTCGGTCGTGCGCGGCAAGGTGCCGGTGTTGATTGACAGCGGGTTCCGCGGCGGCGCGGACGTGTTCAAAGCCCTGGCCCTCGGCGCGGATGCCGTGGGCATCGGCAGGCCGTACTGCTACGCCCTGGCTCTAAACGGCCAATTGGGCGTGGAGGAATTGCTCAAAAACTGGATGGCCGATTTTGAACTGACGATGGGGCTTGCCGGGTGCAAAAATGTGGGGGAGGTGCGGGGGAGCGAGCTAATGGCACGCAAAATCACCCCAAATCCGTAAAAAACTTCCGAACCTCTATGGCCTCTTTCGGTTTGATGCGACCCGAAAGGATGAGCCGGATTTCCCGGCGGCGGGCGGCGCTCTCGAACAATGTCTGCTCTTCGCTGGACAACGGCAGTACCGGTGGCACTGCCACCGGGATTTTGCGGGTATCGTCCAGGGCCACGAAGGTGAAGTAGGCGTGGTTGCAACGCCGGGCGTTCTGGCCTTTTATGTCGTTGGCGAATACCTCGACGTAGATTTCTACCGATGTGTTGAATGCCCGCGTTACGCTGGCTTTCAGGGTGATGACATCGCCAAGCCGGATCGGGTTTTGGAAGGAAATATGGTCAACGGCTGCCGTCACAACGTGCGCCTCGCAGTGCCGCCCGGCACAAACTGCCGCCACGATGTCCATCCAACGCATGAGGTAACCACCCATCAGGTTGCCCATCGGGTTGGTGTCGTTGGGCATGATCATTTCGGTCATGACCGTGTGGCTTTCGGATACTTTCTTCGGATTCAATTTAGATGGGTTTGAAGGTTACTGGGTAGAGGGTTACTGGTTTGAAGATTTACCTGCCGTAGCCTCGACGAAGGCGGGTTAGTTTTGGGCTGTTGCCAGCCGGAGGCGGAAATTGTTCATGGCCCAAGCGTGACCGCCGAAGAGGGCGGCGGAGAAAAACAGGTCGCCGAGGAGGGTGTTGGTAAAAAACGGAAGTCCCGCAGTATAGCAAGCGGCCAGTCCACCGAAGGATTTGGGGTAAATGGCAGATTCGAGCCAAGTACTGAAGTTGGAGACAAGGAAAAACACGACCGAGGCGAAGAGACTGGCCGCCGCCACGTTTTTCACAGAAACCTTATTCAGCAAACGGCTTCGCCCGATGAGGACAACCAAAGCGAAAGCCAAATAAATCCAGCCGGAGGTAAACCACACGAACCCGTCGTAGTACTGTGCGTAGATGACATTGTTCAAAAACAGGTCGCTCAGGAACAGGGCCGCAAACGGCACGGCGAATGCCAACCAACGGCGCTCAAAAACCGCTGCGCCAAACAGGCCGATGGCGGCTATAGGTGTAAAATTGTGCGGATGCGGCAACAGACGGGTCAGCGCGGCAAGTATGACAAGAACGATGGCGACACGAAATTTCATGGTAGCAGTATGGTATGGTGTGATGTACTGGAATGCGGGCAAAGGTAGCGCCGCGAAACCTACGCTCGGTGTTTCCGAAGGGCCGTTTTTCCAAAAAACACCGGAATTTCGTGCGCACAGTGGTATCCTTGCCCGAAATTAATTCAATTTATGCAACGACTGCTTTTTCAACTGACATGCCTGGCTTTTGCCCTGGCGAACTTTCCTAACCTTGCCCACGCTCAACCCGACCGCTGGCAGCAGCGGGTAGATTACCAAATGACCGTTGACATGAATACGGCCAAGCACCAGTACGAGGGCACCCAGCGGCTTACATACACAAACAACAGCCCGGATACCCTTCACCGGGTTTTTTACCACCTGTATTTCAACGCGTTCCAGCCCGGCAGCATGATGGACGTGCGCTCGCGTACCATCGTTGATCCCGATAAAAAGATCGGAAGCCGTATCGCCCCACTTTCTCCTGATGAACAGGGCTGGATCAAAGTCAAGTCCTTGCGCCAAAACGGAAAAAAGGTCGAGTATGAGACCAACGAAACCATTTTGGAGGTTGAACTGCGGAAGCCTATCCTGCCGAACAGCACGGCCCTGCTCGAAATGGAATGGGAGGCTCAGGTGCCCGTCCAGATCCGTCGCAGCGGGCGCAACAACGCCGAGGGAATTGACTATTCCATGGCCCAATGGTACCCCAAACTTTGCGAATACGACAACATGGGCTGGCACGCCAATCCCTACGTAGCACGAGAATTTTACGGTGTTTGGGGTGATTTCGACGTGAAAATCAGTATAGACAGCAGCTACGTTGTGGCCGCTGGCGGATACCTGCAAAACCCGCTCGAGGTTGGCTGCGGCTACGAACCGGAAGGTGCCCTCCTGCGCCGCCCGAAAGACGACAAACTGACCTGGCATTTCAGGGCGGAAAATGTCCACGATTTCGTCTGGGCCGCCGACTCGAACTATGTACAAGCCACCACGGTTGCCGACGGTGTTCTGCTGCGCTTTTTTTGGCAAAAAGGCAACGGTTATGACCCGCAATGGGAAGCCCTGCCCGCCATCATGGCCCGGGCCATTGTGATAGCCAGCGAGCGATTCGGCAAGTACCCGTACCGGGAATACGCCTTCATCCAGGGCGGCGACGGCGGCATGGAATACCCCCTCGCCACACTTATCACAGGCAACCGGCCCCTGAAAAGCCTCGTCGGCGTAAGCATACACGAACTCATGCACTCCTGGTACCAGATGATGCTCGGCACCAACGAGAGCCTGCACGCCTGGATGGATGAGGGCTTCACCTCCTACGCGGAAAAATTGGTGAGCCAGCAATTGGCCGAAGAAGGACTGATACCCGGAAAAGCAGACCCCGACACGCTTTTCGCAGGCGAGTACCGGGAGTACCGCAAACTGGCACTGAGCGGAAAAGAGGAGCCGCTTACCACACATGCCGACTATTTTGAGGAAAACTACGCCTACGGAAAGGCCGCCTACACCAAAGGCTCGGTGTTCATGCGCCAGTTGGGCTACATCATCGGCGAAAAAAACCGTGATGCCGGGCTGCTGCGCTATTTTGACACCTGGAAATTCAAACACCCCAACCCGTACGATTGCATCCGTATTTTTGAAAAACAATGCGGCCTCGAACTCGACTGGTACATGGAGCAGTTCGTAAACACCACGAACACGATTGACTACGGCATTTTGTCTGTGGAAAATGGCGAGCGCAAAACCACCCGTGTGGCCATCCTGCGCAAGGGGCGCATGGCCATGCCGCTCGATATTTTGGTGACGTATTCAAACGGTAAACAGGAGCTGTTTTACGCCCCGCTTGACCGGATGCGAGGCGAAAAACCCACCGAACCGGGCACGCGCCGAACCACCTTGGGCGATCACCGGACGTTGGAGCCGGGTTTCGTTTTTGAAATCCCCGAACGCTTCGAGCGCATCGCAAAAATCGAGATAGATCCCAAGCAGGGCATGGCCGACGTGGATTTGAGCAATAACACTTGGGAAGCACTCAACGAGAAAAAATAGCCCGTCATTCGTTTTTCCGTGCAAACGTGAACCCGACACCGAACGACCACCACATCTGGCCGTGGTGTTCCCACTGGTTGCCGACCTCGCTGGCGTAGTCCTGCCCGAACATCAGGCCGATGCTGTACTGTTCCAATTGGAGGATGGCACCAAAGCACCAGGTGATGCCGGGCACCACTTCTGCTTCATCCAACTTGGTATCGAGTGTGGTGTTGCCGCTGTTCAGGTTGACAAAGGTCAGGCCGGCGGCAAACGGGATCGTGATAGAGTGGCGCTTTTTTTCCGACAGGCGTTTGGACAAACCGATGTACGCGCCCACGGTGACATCCGTGGTCAGGCGGAACGACTGGGTTTCGGCCTTTGGCCTGATCTTGAACGGCAGGGTCAACTGGCCGCCCGTGACGTGCAGGTTTTTCCAAAAGCCCCGTCCAACGTCGGAAAGACGGACACTTGAATCGGTATTGTTGGCCGGGAGCGGTGCCTCCGAGTCGGGGGCTGCCTCCTGCGCAGTCGCGGTGCGAAGCGAGGTCGCGATGAGGAGCGTGAAAACATAATTTTGGACAGTCATAGAGCAGCACAGGTTAAGTGCGGTGATAACGTGGTGTTAACATTTTATGATGGAAGTCGGGCGGTTTTTGTGAAAAGACTGTTTGAACGCCTCCTTTTGGCGTGTGAACGCGCCGATTTCCCTGAAAACATATTTTTTTCGTCGGCCACAAACCGTTGCCAAATACGCCCATATATTTACCCCGCTGCAATGCGAATCTTCTTTTCAACAAAACTGCGATCAGGGTGAAACCGACCGATATCAACGATCCCGAGTATTTCCACAAAGTGGTGGACTGCCAGTATGCCTGCCCTGCGCATACGCCCGTGCCGGAGTACATCCGGCTCATCGCCGCCGAGCGCTACACGGAGGCATATATGGTCAATTGGGAGTCCAATGTGTTTCCAGGTGTGCTGGGCCGCACCTGCGACCGCCCTTGCGAACCGGCCTGCCGGCGGGGTAGGGTAGAGGACAAACCCGTGGCCATTTGTCGCCTCAAGCGCGTGGCCGCCGACAACAAGGGCGCGGTCAAGCCGCTCATGCCCCAGGCACCGTTCCCCTCGAATGGTAAAAAAATAGCCATCATCGGTGGCGGCCCGGCCTCGCTCACTGTAGCCCGCGACCTCGCACCGTTGGGATATGAAATCCATCTGTTCGACGACCAGAAAAAAGGCGGAGGCATGATGCGCAGCCAGATACCGTCGTTCCGCCTGCCCGAATCCGTGCTGGACGAAGAGGTCAACTACATCCTCGACCTCGGCATCCATACCCACTTCAACCGCTATGTGAAAAGCATGGCCGACGAAGTGCTTTCCAAGGACTACGATGCCATCTTTGTCGGCACGGGCGCACCCCGGGGCGGCGACTTGTCCAAACTGCCCGGTCGGCAGGAGGGCGCAGCCAACATCCACATCGGTATCGAATGGCTGGCCAGTGTGGCTTTTGAGCACACAGAAAAAATTGGTAAAAAAGTGATCGTACTCGGTGGCGGCAACACAGCCATGGACTGCTGCCGCACCTCCATGCGCCTTGGCGGCGAAACCGTCACGGTAGTGGTGCGCAGCCCGTTCAGCGACATGAAAGCCTCCCCTTGGGAAATCGAAGACGCCAAACGTGAAGGCGTGACCATCCTCAACTGCATGCCGCCCAAGGAATTTGTGGTGGAAGGCGGGCGGCTCAAGGGCATCCTTTTCGAGCATGTGAAAGCCGAGTACGATGCCAACGGCAAACGCAGCCTCGTTTCCACGGGTGAACCGGACACCTTCATCGAAGCCGACGACGTGCTCATGGCCATCGGTCAGGAAAACGCCTTTCCGTGGATTGAGCGCGACCTTGGTATTGAGTTCGGGAAGTGGGAAATTCCGGTCGTGGACCCAGTGACGTTCCAGTCCACCAACCCAAAGGTGTTTTTCGGCGGTGACGCGGCTTTCGGCCCCAAAAACGTGATCACCGCCGTGGCGCATGGGCACCAGGCTGCTATTTCCATTGACCAGTTTTGCCAGGGAAAAAACCTGCACGAGCGACCCGCGCCAACGGTCAACCTGTTTCACCAAAAAATGGGCATCCACGAGTGGATGTACGACAGCCCTGTGGTGGACGATCACCGCTACGAGGTGCCGCACGCCGCCAACGAGGTAGCTCTCAAAGACCGCCGCTTGGAAGTGGAACTCGGCTTCAGCCAAAATACCGGGTTCATGGAGGCCCAGCGCTGCCTGAACTGCGATGTACAAACTGTTTTCACCGAAAGCCTGTGCATCGAGTGCGATGCCTGCGTGGATATTTGCCCCACCACGTGTATCACCTTCACGCCCAACGACGAGGAAATGGATTTGCGCTCACGGCTGAATGCGCCAGCCAACTTATTGTCGCAGGATTTGTACGTCTCGCAGCAATTGCCCACCCACCGCGTCATGGTCAAGGACGAAAATATGTGCCTGCACTGCGGGCTTTGTGCCGAGCGCTGCCCGACAGCGGCTTGGGACATGAAAAAATACCTCTACCAAGTGACGAAAACATGCCGGGTGTGGGATACTGCTGCTGTAAATGAACTTGAACTAATAGGTTGAAGTATTGCACCTACAACCAGCCAATTAAATCGATACTACACGAAATTTATCCAATGCAATCATCCATCAACGACCTCGTCATCCGGTTTGCCAACGTGAACGGTACAGGCTCGGCCAGCGCTAACGACCTGTTTGCCAAGAGCATCTTCCGAATGGGCATCCCGATGACCCCCAAAAATATCTTTCCATCCAACATTCAGGGCCTGCCCACTTGGTACGAGGTGCGCATCAACGAGCAAGGCTACCTCGGCAGGCGGGCAGGCATTGACATCATGGTCAGCGTAAACCCCCAGAGCATAGCCGCCGATGTGAAGTCCGTGCGCCCCGGTGGCTATTTTATTTATGACAGCAGCCGCCTTCTGGACAAAAACCTGCACCGCGACGATATCCATTTCATCGGCATTCCCATGATCCGGATGTGCCAGCAGCATTTTGTAAGCCCTCGCACACAGCAGTTGCTCAAAAACGTGGTGTATGTGGGCGCTCTGACGGCCCTGCTTGACATAGACCCCGACGTAGTTCGGCAGCTGATCGTAGAGCAGTTCAAAAAGAATGAAAAACTGATCGAACCCAACCATCAAGCCTTACAACTGGGCATCCAGTACATCCACGACCACTATTCGTACCCGTTGCCATTTCGGGTCGAGCGACGTGACCAGATCGGCGACCGCATCCTCATTAACGGCAATACCGCCTGTGCGCTGGGGGCCATTTATGCCGGGGTCACAGTGGCTGCTTGGTACCCGATCACGCCCTCCACATCGGTCGTGGACGCATTTTCCAAGTACGCCAAGCGGCTCCGAAAAGACCCGGAAACAGGCCAGGGCAAGTATGCCATAGTACAGGCTGAGGATGAACTGGCGGCAATGGGCGTGGTCATCGGTGCGATGTGGAACGGAGCCAGGGCTTTCACAGCCACCAGCGGTCCAGGCGTTTCGCTGATGAATGAGTTTTTGGGCTTGGCCTATTTTGCTGAAATCCCGGTTGTGCTCATTGACGTGCAGCGCGGCGGCCCGTCCACGGGCATGCCTACGCGCACGCAGCAGTCCGATATTTTACTGGCAGCCTACGCCTCGCACGGCGACACCAAGCATCCGTTGCTCTTCCCGTCCACGCCGCTGGAGTGTTTTGAAATGACCGCCGAATCCTTCGACCTCGCCGAGCGCCTGCAAACGCCGATCATGGTGATGACCGACTTGGACCTCGGCATGAACGACCACCTCACGCCGCCACTCCGTTGGGACGACAGCCGCCGGTATGACCGCGGCAAGGTGCTCAGCGCCGAAGACCTCGACAAGATACAAAACTGGGGTCGCTACCGTGATCTGGACGGCGACGGCATTCCCTATCGAACAATTCCCGGAACGCACCCGACCAAAGGCTCATTTTTTACCAGAGGCTCGTCCAAGGACGAAGATGCCAAGTACACCGAAGACGGCGAAGCCTACCGCCGCAACATGGATCGGTTGCTGAAAAAATGGGACACGGCCAAAACCGTGGTACCCAAGCCGGAATTCTACCAAAAGCAGGGTGGAAGCCGGGAAGGACTGATCTTTTTTGGCACGTCAACCTACGCGGCGTTGGAGGCAATGGACCAACTCGAGGCCGCTGGCCGGAAGGTGGATGCCATGCGGCTAAAGGCGTTCCCGTTCGACAGCGAGGTGCTCGACTTTATCGAACGGCACGAACGGGTGTATGTGATCGAACAAAACCGCGATGCCCAAATGCGCTCCCTGCTAATGATCGAATTGGGTGCCGACCCGAAAAAATTAGTGCCAGTGCTGAATTATGACGGCTTCCCGATCACGGCGACGGGCATAGTGCAGCAAATTCTGAAATAATTTTTAAAAATATACCTCGCGCCGCAAGGTGCGAAGCCGCTTTTGTCATGCTGAGCGCTGCTAATCAAAATAGTAGGCCGAAGGCCATGCACAAAATCTCGCAGCGCGAAGGATAAATTTCACCGCTCAAAAAAAACGATTCACATGGAAGAGAAAGACAAATTGCAAGAACTCCTGGATTCCGCCAAGGAAATGGCGGGCAAGGCTGGCGAGCAATTGGAACAGTTGGGCAATGAGGCTGCAGAAAAGATTGCCCCCCTGTTGGGTGCGGCCGAGGAAAAGTTTGGCCAGTTGAAAGATGCCGCTGGCGAAAAACTGGCCGAATGGAGCGACAAGGCCGAACAACTGGCCGCAGAGGCTCGCGCCGAAGCCGCAGAAAAAGCCGCAGAACTACAGGCTGCCAAGGAAAAAATAACGGCGCACGAAGGCGGCGCGCTCGGTTTTCTGGGCGACAAGGCCAAGGAGCTGCTGGGCGAAGTCAAGGAAGAAGCCAGCGAAATCGCAGAAAAAGGCAAGGACTTTTGGGAAAAGGCCAAGGATTTTGGTTCGGACAAACCCAAGGACGTGTAGTTCGTTTTGCCGTGTCCTGTTCTAAGAAACCGTCTAGGTTTTCAGACGGTTTCTTAGAATTTTTCAAACAACCTGACGACCTCAACCGCTTCCCTCACGTCGTGTACCCGCAGGATGCGAGCGCCTTGCTGAAGGGCCACGACGTGCAGGGCAGTGGTTCCGTTGAGTGCTTTTTCGGGGTTTACGCCCAAAACCTGGCAAATCATGGATTTTCGGGAAATGCCCGCCAGTACGGGCAACCCGAGTACTATTGAAAAAACGTGCAGGTTTTTCAGCAGGGCGTAATTGTGCTCTACTGTTTTTCCAAATCCAAAGCCGGGATCCAGCACGATGTCCCGAACGCCCAACATGCGAAGTCTGCCCACTTCCGCGATGAAAAAATCGAGCACTTCCTGTACTACATCTTCGTAAACCGGAGCCACCTGCATGGTGCGTGGCGTACCTTGGGCGTGCATCAGGACATACGGGCAGCCGTGTGCGGCAACTGCCGCGTGCATCTCGGCATCCCAGCGCCCGCCGGAAATATCATTGACTATGGCGGCCCCGGCTCCCAGGGCCGATTTTGCCACGGAGGCCCGCCAGGTGTCTACGGAAAGCATCGTCTCGGGAAACCGAGAATGAACGGCTTCGATAGCAGGCAGAACTCGGTGCATTTCTTCCGATTCGTTCACTTCCTCCGCACCCGGCCGCGACGATGCGCCGCCGATATCAAGCAGAGCGGCCCCCTCGGTGAGCATTTTTTCCGCTTGGCGCAACAAGGTATCTGTTGTGGCCAACCGCCCGCCGTCGAAAAAGGAGTCAGGTGTCACGTTGAGGATGCCCATGACGACGGGGGGGGACAGGTCGAGGATGTGTCCGTTGCAGTTGATGGAAAAATTATGAGTCTCGTTCACCGCATAATGAATACTTTCTCCACATTCATCAGCACACCGTTCGAGTTGCGGATATGGATCAGGTAAATGCCTTGTGGTAAACCGCCGATATCAAGAATAGTGTCCGTTTTGTCCGAGATTTCAGCGTTAAGGTATTCCCGATTCAACAAATCCGTGATTTTGGCGGAATATTGCCCTGCTGCCCCGCTTCTCCTGATAGACAACGTTTGATTAGCCGGATTGGGAAATACCTCAAACTCCGCTTTGGTCAGGCTACCCCAGCCAACAAACTCCAACGCCTGTTCGAGGGTTGGGAAGTTGTGATCGGGATACCGGTTCAACAGTGCCAGGATTTCCGCTTCATTTAGCACCAAACTTGGCAGGGAGTACCCATCGGTAGACCTCCCGTGACAGCAACCGCAGGTGATAATCACTGGTGAACATACTCCTTCACAATATAGGTATGGATCGGACCAGTCAGTTTCGGGGCAAATTGCGTAGGGGTTTATCGCCTTTATTCGGATGGTGAAGCAATCCCAGTTGAGCGGTATTTCCCACGGAGACGTGCTCACTGTATCGTACACGATGCCGGAGCCTGATGGCCGGGCGCAACAACCCTCTTCACCGATTGCATCGAAATCAATTTCCAAAATGTAACCGAGTGCGCCAGGTACCAAATTCCAGGCAATTCGCGGAATACCAGGCACGTATGTAGATGTACCGTTTTCATGGCAATACCGAACGATCGGTTGCTCGCAAAGTATAGAATATGGCTCACAGGTACACATACAAATTGGCTTGTACAAATCCTCCCACTCGCAGCAGCTGTCCTTTTGGGTTATCGTTACGGTATTATTGATCAAGATATTGCCAGTGAAGTATGTCCCTTTCGAGTTGTCCTCCCAAACGATGTTCACACTGTTGGAGTCAACAGGTAAATTGGTAGCTGCGTGAAAAACGCCGAGTGTGCCCCAATTCCCGTTCGTTACATTGTAGCAATTAGCCGGAAATGTGAGGCCAAGGGTGACATCTTTGTCGTCGCCACAACCCGCGATGTAAAAGTTGAAGTCCTCACAATTCGGGTAAGGACAACTAATGCTCACGCACTGCTTGGGCATCTTGTACCGGCACAAGGTGCCTGCACCAGGCACATGTGGAATGTTTTGGCCGTAAGTAAAATGATCGTAAGTCAAGTCATAGCAGGCATTAGGGTTTATCGTTATAGGGTTTTCAGAATGCGAGACACCCGTAGTATCCGTTATGCCCTCTCCGTAAACTTTCCAGCGGAATTCGTGCTCATACATTGTCGGCACAACTATGTTGCCAAGGGAATCAACTGCTTTGACGATCACATTTCCACAGGAATCGCACTCCTCCAAAATGGTAATACCACAACCCGAGGGCGGAACCCTGCACATGACCGACCCGGAGGTTTGAAAATCGCACACGATTTCATTTTGGTAGTTCAACACGACCTGAACGGTGTAGTTGACGGGGGATGAGTTTGGCACCGAAATCGGGTTTCCAGTCTGCGGCCCGCCTGGCACGGTCCAAAAGATGTCGTACACAGAAGAATCAACGACGGCATCGTTGCTATCTATCAACGTAAGGATAATTTTGTCATCCAGGCACTCATGCGTTACCGACACGTGCTCGTTACAGGGCACCAAACACGGGTATATCGTCACTTGAGTTGTGTCCGTCACGCTGCAAGCAGGGTCTGTGTTGTTGAAAGACCATTCGAAGAAAAGCGTGACAGGCAACGTGGCGGGGTCCAAACCGGCCATGATAACCTGCGTATTGGGGTCATCGGGAGGAAGCAATACAATGGTACATGGGCTGCAATTGACTTGCCTCCAGGTACCGGTGATGCCACCCCCATACGGATCGTTTCCATTCAGTCTGGTCGGCTCGTTGTAACACTTGACCTGATCGGTTCCCGCTATAACCGGCTCAAGATCCCGCACCCGGATATTGATATAAAAAACCTTTGAACAGGATTGCCCGGATGGGCCGGCCACAAACAGTTCGATCCTGAACCGGTAATCACCAACCATGAGGGCCATGGGGGTGGTTGTCGTGATATTTCCAAGGTTGCTGCCCACTGGCTGAGTGTCAACAGTAGCCTCAGCCGTGTAACCTACATTGAGTACAGAAAAATAATCTTCCAGCACCACGCTCTGAGCACCTTGAGCGCCACATAAAAAGTTTACATCCCCTTGAAACAGATCTAGTACCGGCGACCCCAAGAAGTTTATCTCAGAAAAGGCCTTACATTCTTCAAAGCACAAACCGGGCGTATTTTTGATTTGTTGGTAATATACCCAGTTTTGCTGCGGGGTATTGCCCGGCGGAAGCACCAATTCCACGAAGCCCATCCCATCGCAGTCAGGATCAATGTAGAGCCTGTAAGCAGTCACTTGGATGTCAATCTGGAAACTGTCGATATCCACCGGCTGGGCGAATATGACATCGGAAGCATTACTATGCGGGTCGGTGATCGTGATACCCGGGACAGCATTTTGATGCACCACCCAGTTGTAAACTGTATTGGGCGTGTACGGGTAAGTGAAGTGGAAAGTATCTTGCGGTATGACGTTGTCGCAAAATAAAAGTTTTTTGCTGGGGCCAAGATCAACGTCCTCGACAGACAAGACGGAGCAATAAACCGTATCCACGGAAGATGGGCAGGGGGCAACGTTGTCAACGGTGTAGATAAAGGTGTAATTCCCAGGTGCCGAAACCCGCACCTTCGCGTCCCCGTTCGGTAGGTTTTCAGACAAATAAACCATGGTGCCAGCACTGTTGGCGGTATCCAGTGTCCACTTCCCTCTTCCGCCGCATCCGGGGTTGTCGCCTTCCAATACAAGTGTATCGCCACAGGAGGGGCATCCGCCAACTACCCGCCCGATGATTATGCCGTTGCTGTCAGGGTCGTGTGGCCGGACAAAATATACCTGAACCGAAGCCGAATCCCTACAACCGCCATTAGACACTGTATAGGTAAAGGTGTATTTGCACGGTCCTGAACTGTTAGAAGTTGCTCGTTTGATGTGTAATTTGCCGGTGACAAGGTCGAGGTCATACGTAATTTTGAGTTTGTTGGGCAAAATGGAACTGATCCATCCGGTATCTCCCGGAGCGGGAGGGGTGACCATCAAGGTGGTCTCCGTACAAGCACGTACCTGACCGTCCTGTAAGCTGTCCGGTTCCATGATCTGTGGTTTGGCAATATCGTCTTTTACGGTTACCATCATTTCATCGAAGGGCATATCGTGAGAGCCGTCTCCGTTGAGGTCTTTGCATTTTACCTGAAAGCGAAAAACGTATGTGGTGTTGGGAGGCCAAGTGTTCCCGCCTGCATACGTCACGGGCGTACTAAAGGTGTTCGGGTTGGCAATTTGCACGTTGCCATCAGAACCTTGGTATGTCCAATGCACTTCCAGAAAATCGCTGTTAACTGGCGCAGACAGGGTTAGTCCATTTGGCGACTGAAAACAGATGATCTGGTCTTTTCCGGCATTGGCTGCACACTCAATAAGTGGTTGGCCATTCAAATTGCTCGCGAGCAAGAGGCAGCAAAAAAGGAAGCGTGCTTTCATAATTAAAAAAAAATGATGACGAGAAGTGAGGGAGAGGTGCCGAATGCCCGGCCTTGCGAACTTGGCGTGTACGCCGGGTTGCGAAGGTAGAGGAAAATCGTAAAATTTGTTGGGTAAGCGTAGAACGGGTTCCAAGCGGTCTGGGATAGGCCGCCAAGAACCCGTTTTTTCACAATAGGTATAGGTTAGCGCGTTTTCACCACCTTAATAGTTTGCGTCTGCCCAGCCGATTCAACCCGCAGGAAGTAAACCCCCGGCTTTAGGTCTGTGGTCTGGAGGCTGTACTTTTGCAGCCCGCCCTTTTCCTGTTGGGCGGAAACTTCCTGGCCTTGAATATTGAACAGACGGATAGTTACCGGCTCGCTTGCGATTGGGAAATTGATGCGTACATCCAATTGATCCGTGAAGGGGTTGGGAGCGGCAATGACTAAGTCGGCAGGAGCCAGTTGTATTCCCACTTTGCTCCAGGAAATTGGTTCGCCAGATCTTCCTTCGGGGCAATCACCAAGGCGAATTATTCTATAATCTTGATGATTCATCAAGGTGTCTTCGCGGTATAACTCGCCAATAGCAACCATGTGTCGTGCTGCTGAAATCCTTGCAATAACACCAACCCCTGTACGACTAATTAGTACATATCGTCCATTCACATCTTCGAAGCTGAAGCCGCTATTGTTGTTTTCTTCCGGGTGCAGATTTGCTACATCGCCCGGGGTTTTCACCACGAAGAGTCGCTCTGGTCCTCCGTTTCTATGAAACACTTTGAAGTACGTTATTTCAGCGGAGTTCCAATCAAACGTGCATCCTGGACCCATGTTTACCAATTCACATTCTTCATATAAACAGCCTGATGGCACAGGATAGCCGCCAACTACAACATCAATAATGATCGTACTTGAAAGCGCTTGAGTAGAGCCTGACCCTTGTTGGCCATTTGGGCAAATAGACCATATCCAAGACTCATAATTTGTGGCGGGAGTCAAGTTCTTGACTTTATGTGTATTCGCTATCGCTGGAACTACGACATCTTCAACGGTTATTCCCGTTGCTACCTCTTTTGTAAGGATGCGGTATCCAGTAGCTCCCGGAACAGTATTAAAACCTAACAAAACCCACGTCGGGCCAGCACTGATCATATTAAAGATTGATGGAGGAGGAAGGTTGCATACCTGAGCGGATGTAGATTCCGGAGCAAGATTTGACGGTTCGATGACAGGTGGCATGGCTTGAAGCGAGCTGCTCAAGGCCATGAAAAGAAACACTACGGTTCTGTTTATTCGTTGGATCATAAATTGGAAAATGTTTGAATGGTTACAAATTCTGTTAGTAAAAACTCCATGAAGCAGGCATATTGCCCATTTTTGCGTTTTCAAGTTGATCTTGGAATTCAATTGCGGTTGCAAATCTACGCCCCCGCCTTTTTTCAAAGTGTAACACTTTTTTTTACTTTTTCCACCGAGGCAGGTATGGTCAACACATTTGTTTACGAGGTGCTTGAGACCTTTTCACCGGAAGAGAACGAAGCATTCCGAGCATTTCTGGAC
>JBEBHD010000045.1:0-25294 GCA_040080915.1 Saprospiraceae bacterium | reverse complement strand
GCCCGGCCACGCTGGAAAATATGGGGCACTCCGAAAAATCGAGGTTTCCACCGATGGATTCGAGACTGCTCAGCCCGTCCATCGTTCCCAAAAAAGAATAGGCACAACTGAAGTCGCCGCCGACAGTTTTCAGTTTGCCCAAGCCGGTAAAATCGTGCGAAAACCAATTGGCATTGCCGATGAAATAGCCGCCGATGCTTTCCAATTGGCCGAGGCCGCTGAAATTGGTCAGCGCGGGGGCCTCCACCGAGAAATTTTCACCGATGGATTTCACGTTGTCTAACCCGCCGAAGCTTTCAAATGCCGGGTTGCCTTCGACTGTGAGTGAGCCTTTGATTTTTGTCAAACCTTCCAGCCCGTGCATCGTTTTCAGCGCAAAATTATTGACCAACTGCAGGCTGCCGAGCGAATCCAAATTTTCGAGGCCGCTGAAATCGGTCAGCGCGTAGTTGCCGAACATCCGCAAATCGCCCATGTACCGAACTGATTTCAAACCTTCAAGCGTGGTTAAGTCCTGGCCTTGCAACGTGACCGGCCCTTCGATGACCGTGCAACCGGGGTAAACGACCTCGAATTGGTCAACGGCAGATTGGCCGTAAAAAACGATGCCGTCCGGGGCGCAGGAAACGTTGCCGGGGTAGGGTTCGCCGATTTTGTGCCAGACAACAATGTTTGTGGCTTGCTGAACGCCATCGAAAAAAATCAAACTTGAACTGGAAATCTCGTCCCCATCCGCCAGTCCCGGTGTTTGCCCGATGCTGAACATGAAGAAGCCTTTCGAGGTCGCTGAGTTGGCGTTGCTGTCTGGCAGGTTGATGTTCGGGAAACGAATTTCCAGCTGCTCGCCGCGAATGAACCACTCGTACGGGTGCGAGGCCGCGATTGGACGGAACGAATACACATCCAGGCCTGGAAAAAAAGTCTCGGAAATCCGCACGCTGGCAACCGTGCCGGTGCCCGTGTTTTGAAATTCAATCGTGTGCAAAACCGGCTGCCCGGCGGGAATCCGATTCAGCGGGAAAACCCCACTGGGAAAACCGAATTCCCAATTCGGCAAAGCCTTCACGCTTTTCGCGGCGGCGACGACGGCGCGGCAATCAAAATCGTGGCCACTCGGCCCCCGCTCTTGCCAGAATGGGACGACCTCCCCCGGTGCGAACGTCGGGCCGCAAGCCTCCGAAAAGGCCGCCGTGCGCGTGCCGTCGTCCAATTTCGTAGCCTCGACCCGCCAAGTGGAGCCGTCGGCAGGTACGGCGAGGCGCAGGGTTTGTCCGGCCGCGAGGCTGAAATTGTCGCTGCGCTCAACGTAGTGGTTTTTGATGATTTTGTACCCGTGTGGCCCCTGCGTGGCCGTCGTGCCGATATTTTTTAGCAAAAAAACGACCGAATCACCCGCGCAACTCGAACTAACCCGGATTTCGGAAGCGCTCGGCGGCGGCATGGCGCAAGCGTTTTGGGCAGTGGCGAAACTTTCCCAACAAAAGGTCTGCCCGGGCGAAAAGCCGCTGCATCGGGTTTGTACCGTCAAATTCGCAAACGCCGAGCCGAAGGGCGCGATGTCGCCCGTGTTGAAAAACAACGTATCGCCGTTCTGGGCGGCGAGCGGCGGATCGGCTTGTTCGAGGGAGAACGCGGGCGGCAGGACGAGAGCGGTTTGTGTGGCCGTAGCCGGGAGGGCGCCGAGGTTTCGGACGGCTATTTTCACCTGACTTCGGGCATTGCACTCGGCTCGAAATTCGCCAGGCAGGGCGAGCCGCACGTCAAGGATCGAGCAATTTTGGAGGGGTTTCAACAGAAAAATAACCCTGGCCGTGTCGCCACTGGGAATACTGGCGGGGTCAACTTGGCCGGTGTTTGGGCAAACGGCCCAGTGCTCGGTTGGCATTTGCAGCAGCGATACCGTCAGGGCTTCTTGGCCGAAATACTCGAAAATAGTTTTGCCATCATTTTTTAGGGGTAGAACGACCGATTGCCCAGGCGCGGAAAAAAGCAAGGCGGCTTCCGGGACGGGCAAGTTGTTGGCATCGGGGAGGCAATCGCCGTCAAAATCGAGGTACACGGCGGCTTCTACTTTTGTTTGTTGGCACTGGCCTTTCACTTCGGTTTGGTCGTTGCAGCCCGGGGCGTTGTCTTGGAGGATAACGGCATCCGGTGAAAGGAAAAGGTACTCGCAAAGTGCCAAAACGGCGCAATCAGAAAGCGCATGATTGCCGCTTACGACGAACTGATAACCTGCATATTGCAAGCCCGAAAAAGGTGCGAGGCTGGTGACGGAATCGCACTGAGTGAGGTAAAAACCATACGCAATGGTGTCGAGGTTTTGCAGGGCATCGAGGTTATTGAGGCTGGGCAGGACGGCCAAATTTAGCTGCCCGACTCGCGTCAGGTTTTGTAGGCCGTCCAATTTTTTCAGGGATGAATTGGCATTGATTTCAAGCGTATTTTCCAAACGTTTCACCCCCGCGAGCGCGGAAATGTCATAGAGCGCACCGTTTTGGTAAAGCACCAAATCTTGGCTGATGTTGTTCAGGTTTTCAAGCCCGGCGAGGCTTTGCAAGGCACCTGCGTTTCCAATATGGAGGTTGCCAACGGATTTAAGCGACTCCAATCCGTGCATATCGGGGCCGAACCAGACGAGCTGCATCTTGAACTCCCCGCCGATAAACTCCAACTGGCCGAGCGGTTCGAGGTTCTGTAACAGGTTGAGCGACTTCAACTCGAACGAACCGCCGACCGAAAGCAGGTTTTCAAGTCCCGATAGCGTGGTTAGTTTGGGGCAAGATTCGACGACAATATTTCCCGTAACGGTTCGCACACTGTCCAAACCTTTCAAGTTGGTAAGTTTTGGGTTATTCGAAATAAAGATGTTTGACAAGGTCGAATCGAAACGCAGGGCTGAAAGGCTCGTCAAGTCGAAGTTGTGTTCTACGATCAAGTTACCTCCGATTTTGGCGTTTGCCAGGCCACTGATATCCACCAAATTGGCGGTGTAGGTAAACGTCAGCCCCCCTTTGATTGCGGTGATGTGGCTTAGGCCGTTGAGATTGACGATGTTGGTCGCTTGCTGGATGATGAGCGACCCTTCGATTTCCGTGCATCCCGGATGTGCGGCAGCAAAATTATTGACCTGGTTTTGGGTACTCAGGGTGATGCTCGAGGGAAGACATGGCTGTGCCAGGATTTTCAAAGAAAAGAAGAGGGCTGCGAAGGCTGGATAAATGAATTTTGCCATTAGTTTGAAAATTTGAAAGTGATTGGTGCAGGCGACCGTAGCGCATTGCCGTGAATTGCGCTCCACTGAAAACTTCAGTCCAAAACCACGATCGTGCCCGCCGATCGCCGACCCGTTTCCTCTCTGATGTAGAAAAAATAGCAGCCCCCCGGCAGCCCTTGGCGGCGGAACTCGAACGATTGCCCCGCAAACCGGGCCGTGCGCACGGGCTTGCCCTGGGCATCGAACAGGTCGAAACGTTTTTCTCCGGCGATTTCCGTTTCTGCCCGGAAAATGGCGATGTCGCGGGTTGGGTTGCCGAGTATGTGCCATAGGTTCACCTGTAGGTCAGGTGTTTTCGCTTGCAGCGTATTTCTGCCAATGGTGTGTAGTACCGTGTTTGTCACGATCGGCGGATTGAAGTCGAAAACAATGGCAGCCGTGTTTTCCAGTTTGGTGCCCACGGGCAGGCCGGGCTTGAGGTCAATTTCAAAACTGAAATACCCGTGTGAAGCCGGTTCGTTCACATTGCTGTCGGGCAAAAAGATGGGCAGGAACAACACCTCAAGGGTATCGCCGCCGCGAATTTCCCATACACAGGGATGTGAGCTCGCGCTCGGACGGAACGTACTCACGTCTAACCCGGAAGGCAACACGTCGCGCAGCTGCACGCGATAAGCCGTGTCGGTACCGGTATTTTGAAAATCAATGGTGTACTGCAGTTTGCGGTCCGCTGCGATTGAGTATTCGGGACCGATACCAGTCGGTACCGCAGATTTCAGGTTTGGGTCGTAGGCCAGCACCACCTTCCGGCAGTCCATGTCGTACCCTGGCGGGCCGTCGTCCAGCCAGAAACTGGTGATCAGGCCCGGGGTCAGGCCACCGCAATTTTCCAGAGCAGTGGCAGTGAGCGTGCCGTCGTCGAATTTGGTGGCCTCCATACGCCACGTGGAGCCGTCGGCGGGAAGGTCCACGTTTATGCTCTGCTGGGCGTTCAAAGAAAAGTCGTCGGTGCTCACCGGGTTTTCATTTTGGAAAACGGTGTACCGGTGTTGGCTCTGCGTGGGCGCATCGCCGATGTTTGTCAGCGTAAAGCGCACGGTGGTATCGCCCATGCATTCGCTGGAAAGTTTGATTTCGGAAAAAGCGATGGGCGTAGAAGCGCAAGGATTTTGAAAAATTACGAACGTCTCCACGCACAGGGTGTGCTCGAACAGGAACGTGTCGCACTTGGTGCGTACTTCCACGGAAATATCTCCGGGCGCGAACGGCGGCATCTCGGTACCGGTAAAATCCCAAAAAAGCGTGTCGCCGTTTTGTGTCGAAGGCCACCCGGGCCAGGCATTCACCATTTCGAAGACGGGTGGCAGTATCAGGGCCACCACAAAATTCTTGGCGGGCACGGCACCAGTGTTGTTCAGGTGGATGCCGAGGTACGAGGAGACGAAACAGCCCCGGAAAAAAGCGGGCATGCTCAGATCGAGCGTCAGTTCCGGGCAGGGGTTGAGCGGTTTGAGCAAAAAGGTCGTCAGGGAGGCGCTGCTCAGGGTATCGGGGTCCACGGCAATCGTGTCGCGGCAAACGCCCCAGTTGCCAGCCGGGAACTGGGGCAGCGACAAGGTCAGGTTGTCGCCCTGGTGGTAAAACAGGGCAAGACCCTGGGCATTGGCAGCACGCAACGTCATTTGGTTAGGATCGGTGAGCAACACTTGGATGTCGGCGGCGGGCGTGTCGCCGTCGTCGGCTATGCAGTTGTTGTTGTTGTCGAGCAATACCCGTGTACGCAGGGGCGAACCGCCGCACTGCAGGGCGACTTCGGCAGGCGAAGAGCAGCCAGCAGCGTTGTCGTGTATGCCCGGCAACGGGCCCGTACCGAGTGTGATCCGGTCGCAGAGCAGCTGAATGGCGCAATCAGAAAGTGTTTCGTTGTAAGAAATATTGATGTTTCCGCCTACCGACTTCAGGTTGTTCAGGCCGTTCAGGTCGGAAAGCGATGCGTTGTAAGTAAGGCTCAAGTCATCTTCAATGACCGTCAGACTGTCCAGCCCTTTCAGGTTGACGAGGTAGTAATTGGACTTCAGATTTATGCTCTGTACGGAGTGCAGGGCCGTTAGTCCCTCTAAATTGAGCAAACCGGTGCCTTCCAGATTAAATGCGCCGCCGACGGCACCGAGGTTGGACAAGGCCGAAAGCGTCTTCAGGGGAACGCTGAGCCGCACGTCTCCGTCAATTCGGGTAAGTTGCTCCAAGCCGACGAGGCTGTCCATGTTCGGCAGGTATTCGAGGATCAAATCCCCAGTTATGGTTTGCAGGCTGTCCAAGCCGCGCAAGTCGGACAGGGGAGTCAGTGTACCGTCCCAAGTGATGGAAAGCGTGTCAATGGTTTTGAGAGGGCCGAATCCAACCAGAGTTGTCAGGCTGCCGCAGTTTGAAATGAACAGGTCGCCAAGCGACTCCATACTGCCCAGGCCGTTCATGCTGACCAACTTTTGGGCATTGCTCATGGCCAATTCGATACGGATGGCCTTAAGGTTTTCCAGGCCAGAAAAATCGGTCAGGTTGGAGCAACTGTAAATCCCAAGCGCGCCCATTTCGGTCAGGCTGTCCATGCCAGCGAGGGAACTCAGGCCGTCGCACCAGGCAAGCAGCAGGCCCCGAATGTGGCGTAGCTTGCCCAAGCCTTGCAAACTCGTCAGGTTGTACGCCGAGGCCATGATCATATCCGTGCCCACAGAATCCAAATTTTGAAAGGCCGAAAGGTCGGGCGCTTTCCAGCTGCCGTTGGCATAAATCTGCCCCCCCACTGTTCGTATCTGGTCAAAGCCGCCGAAACTGGCCATTTGTGGATTGTTCCAAAGCGAAATGTCGCTCAGCACGGTGGTTAATTGATCCAGTCCGTCCAGTTGCTGCAAAGCCGGATTATTTTGAATATTGATATTCCCAATGGTATCCACGTTGTTCAGGCCGGTAACACGTGTGAGGCCGTTATTTTCATAGAGAATCAGTGCGCCTAAATAAGTCAACTCATTCAGTCCACTAAAGTCGGTCAGTATGTTGCCATTCGATATCCAAAAGTCGCCGTCTATTCGGGTGAGTTTGGGAAAACCGTCCAAATCGGGGATATTAAGGCAGTTTATACTAACCCCTCCCGCCGATTCCAGGTTGTCCAGCCAAGCCAGGTTAGCGGTATAAAAAGGCTGGATACTCAAACTTCCACCCACTTTTTTAAGATTTTTCAGTGGTTCGAGGTAGATGCCCGTGCCGCCAATAACCAGATCACCCCGAACCACCTCTACGCCATCGAACAAACCACCCAAACTGTAGAAATTGTTGCCCCCAAGGTACACGCTGTTGAGCGTGTCCGGCAGCCCGCTCAGGGCGGACAAAGCGACAAATGCCGGATTATTTTGTACCCGAATATACCCGCCCAAACTGCTCAGGTTTTGCAGGCCGTCTAGGCTTTGCAAAAAGTTGTTGTCCGCAAAAGTCAAGTTACCGCCCACAGTATGCAGGTTTTCCAGTCCCTCCATGATGACCAACCGGGTATTGTACACTTCAAGGCTGCCGCCAATCGCAGCCAAATTTGACAAGCCTGTCAGCGATGACAATGGGACACAGTCAAAAATGAACAGGCTGTCGCCGATGGCGGTCACGGCGTTCAGGCCGTTCAGGTTGGTGATGCCCGTTCCGGAAATGCGCACCGAGCCTTCGATGACCGTGCAGCCGGGATAGTTCGCCGGGAAGTTGTCAATTTCCGCTTGCGAGGAAAAAGAGATGCCGTCGGGCAGGCAGGATTGTGCGCGGATGCCCACACCAAAGCACAGGGCGAGCACGAGACAGGTCAGTTTTTTCATGGTATGAAATTCGTTTTCGGTTTTGAACCCAGACTTTCCAGGTTTTAAAAACCTGGAAAGTCTACTACTCTTTGAAGAATTTTCCGACAACACGGGTGCCGGTTGCTGTTGTAGCCTGCAAGGTATAGAAACCGCCGGGCAGGTGGCTCGCGTCTACGGTTTGCCGGTCGGTGCCCGATGCCACCACCAGCGTCGCCACCACGCGTCCGGTCACATCGGCAATATGTATTTCCAACGCCGCTGCAGCCGGTTCGGGAAAGCCAACGGTGAAAACACCAGCGTTGGGATTGGGCCAGATCGAAAGGTCGCCATATTCGGTAGGGGATATAGTGCCCACGGTCGGGTTCAGCGGGCCATTGCCGTTTACCGATGCACCCCCGCCGCCGCCGCTAAACCCGCGCACCACCATTTCGGCGTAATGACCGCCGCCCGGCAGGGTGCCGTGCCGCCATGTGGATGTGGTAGCTTCCGCCCCGTTGGCGTATTCCCAGTAGCCGGTGCCATCCCAGGTAGTTGCCGCCGGAATGCCCGGGTGGCCATTGGTCGGGTCAATGAGGGAATAACTGTGGTAGCCGTTTATTTTATGAAAATACATGTCCTCGTGCGCGGGTAACACGCCGCCAGCGGCCTCGATGGCGGTTTTTACGTCGTTGAAATCCGCCTCGGTGTAGTACGAACGGATGGTCAATACCGAATCAACCTGGTTTACGGGCATCAAGTCCTGCATCAGCCAAAAACGGTTCATTTCGTACCAGCCGCTCGGGTTTTGAACGAAGAGCGCGGGCGGGTTTGTGATTTTGGATGCACCGCCATAAGCACCAACAAACAGGGGCAGATTGGCAAGGCCCGCCACATTTGAAAAACCCTTGAGCGAAAGTAAGAGTTTGTCGCCGGTCAGGTCGGCAGGGTCAGCAGATGTGGCATAAAAGTGCATCCAGCCCGCCGTGTCCGGGCAAACACCGGACAACCAGGTGCTCACCACCGGTATGGCACCGTGCGCCTCGGGTTCGCGGCCGTTCCATTTGGCCGGGCCAATGTCCAATTCACCTGGGCCATCGGCCTGTAGTCTCAGGTTTTTGTTGCTCTCGTGGTTGAAGTACTGACTGGCCAAGGTCGTTACCCACAAATAGGTCTTGGCCGTTTCCAGTGCAAGGGTTGTATCCTTTCGCCCGTCCGGCCCGTAATCCGTCACGGCGGCGATGAGGTTATCCGACGGCTTGGCAGGATCAAAAGCATCGGCATAAAGGTAGCTGTCGTAGAAGGCTGTGTTCAGCAGATAATCACCGTTTTGCGGGGCGTTTACCTCAAAAACCTCGTAGTTCTCCACCATCGTTTTGCCCGGCGGAACGAACCGTGGGTTGCAACGGCCGAACGCCGACTCACGGGTAACGAGGTGATCAGCCAACTGGTAAGTGGCCGTTTGAAGGCCGCTTGCATCGGAGGGTGAGCAAAAAGCGCGAATTTGGAAATAATACTCAGCCGAGGGGAGCAGTCCGTTCAGCGTCACGACTGTGTCCGACGTGGTCAGGGTGTCTCCGCCAATAGTACCCGAAGTGGGGCGATACGACAATTTGTACTTTCCACCCTGTGCCGAATTATTCCAGCGCAACGTGACGGACGCGGACGTGGCGGATACCAATGTGATGCTGTCCACCTTGGGGCAGGTCACGTCGCAGTCGCCGATGAAAAATGGCGCACCTCCTTCCGTCTGTGACCCGCCAAAAGCGTCGCACAGGATGTAGTACGAAGAGTCTTTTTTGGCCTCGAAAGAAAAGGTCGGGTAACTGGCCGGGTCGAACGTCCCAAATTTCCAGATGCCGAGGTAGTTCCAATCCTGATTTCCCGGCAGCGTGGAATCTGGTTTTACAAAAAAACCGACCCCCATGGTATTGAACCCGGTATAGCCGCTTCCGGTCCAGGTGATGCGCACGGTATCGTCCTGATTAGCGGTGTAGCGGAATATCTTTTCTGCGCCGCTCTCGTAAAATTGGTAACCCGGGTTCTGGATGACGATCGTGTTCAGGAAATTGATGTGTACGCCGTCAAGCGTGTACTGTTGCGGCTCCGGGATGGTCGTATTTTCCTCGCCGCAGAAAATATCGTGAACTTCCACGGGCGGCGTTTGCCCGGCGGGCATATCAAACGGCCCCTGCCAGGGCTGGTAGTAAGGGTCCTGACCGGAGCAGTTGGCCTTCACATACATGTGTAAGGGCTGGTAAGAGGGAATATTCTGCAGGCGTTCCCGGATCGTGTCCTGCCCAACGGGGTATAGGTAGGCCTCGCTCAGGGAGGACACCAAATCCGGGTCTTGGCCCGGCAGGAAAAAGCGGAGCTCCCAACCGATCGCATCGGGATGGATCGGCGTGCCGCTAAACGAAATATTGGCCCAACTGTACGTCACGGTGTCTACTTGCAGCAAGTCAACCTTGCCGCAAACCTGAAGTGTTGTCATCTCTGCCGGCCCTTGCCAGCAGGAGGTGCGCGTAGCATCGCAGCGTTTGCGCAGGTAAACGGCGTAGGTGCTTGCCGGCAAAAGGCCGCCGATAGTGGCCACTCCGGTTTCCCGATCAATATGGATTCCGGATGTTGGCACCGTACCTGCGTCGGGCGGCGCCAGCGGAACAGGGCCAAAGTAAACCTCCAGCGAATCCGTCAACGGCAAGGCTGGCACATTGCCGAAAGACAGGACGACGGAGTCGGTAAAAATAAGCCCGGCACCAAAACCCATGTACGGCAGCGGGCAATTAGACAGGCTGAAAACCGGGGCCTCCTGGCTGTTTTCCAAAAAGAAAAAATAGGAAATGCCTGCAGTCAGGGTATCCACGAATATCGTGTCGAGGGGCGGGAAGTTCTGTACGAGGCAATTCCAGCCGTTCGTCGGGCAATTTGCCGACGTATCCGGCTGCCAGTATACCCGGGACCCAAAGCTGTTCAACCGAATGTAGTACGGCCCGGTTTCGGGCGGCGTAAAACGAAAAAGCCAGTTCGGCGTGCCTTGGCCGCAGGACGATTCGATGGAGGCAACGGTGTACTCCGGCACGGAATCGCAGTGGACGATCTGACAGGCATCTATCGGTGTTGTGTACTTGCAGGGAAAAAATTCGGTGTCGAAATAAATCGGGCCAACACACTCACTGTTCGTGCCGTTGGCGCACTTAGAGCGCACCCAAACACCATACCCTTTGCCGGCCGTCAGGTTGTTCAATAGCAAGTTGTTGGTTGCCAAATTAGGATGAGTGGGATTGCCGGGAAACTGAAACGTGTCCGTCCGCGTGACAAAAACATCCCACCGGTCGGCCGGGCCGATGCTGAGCCAGGTTAGTTGGGCACTGGAATCCGTGACTGCCGACACTTCCGGCAGATCCGCGTGTGGGCAAACAGGCGTGGTGCTGGTTTGTATGTTCAGTTGCCAGCCGCCGACCTGCTCCCAGACACCGTCCAGCGAGTCGTCCACGATCCACAAGCGCCAGGTCCCGTTGGGGTTTTCATTAACCATAGCGGCCAAAGAAGGCTGCGGTTGGCTGATGATGCCCGGCCCCGGGGCGGGAAAGGTGTCCGCAGGCGAGCCAAAGTTGAAGGGGTGATAATAAGTGCCGTTGCCATAAATCTGGGCAGGCGTGTACAGCCCGTCCCAGGCGTAGTGAATATTTGAATAGCTTTGAAATCCCGTGTCGGTCCGAACATCGGAGTGCAAAATGACCTTGGTTCCGGCGGGCGATTGCAGCACCATATCCAGCCCGCTCAGGTCGCCGGTAGTCCAAATTGAAGGAACAAACACCTCAATGACCTTTAGGTATGGCCCGGCGTTCGGCACGGTAATGATGGATGGATACCAATCGGCAACACCTCCATCGGCAACCGTAATCGTGTTGGGGTTGGTGTACTGCGCAAGGGCTTGCGAAGAAAAGAATACGAAAAAAAGGAAAGTAAAAAGGATTGTTCTCATGCTGAAGTGCTGCTATTTTGTGGAAGATCAACACAAGCATAAAGGTGTTACTTGATCCTGACAAAATTGAACGTTCAGCTATTTTTTCTTATTCAAGGCCTCCTCTACAGCCTGCGGGAGCAAGGGCAAGCCATGTAAGGGAAAATGGAGTGGTATATTGTGCCTCCACCACAAACACCGCGCCCGGTCACTTCCCCAAGAATTGGAGAGTTAACCGGGCGCGGTACTATAAAAAACATTTACTTCTATACCTCGCACCGCAAGATGCGAGGCCGCTTTTGTTATACTGAGCGGTGCTAATCAAAAAGTTAGGCCGAAGGCCATGCACAAAACCTCGCAGCGCGAAGTATAAAATCAGTGGAAGCGCAAGTGCTTGATCGAGTAGTAGCAGATGGTGGCAAAACCAAAGGCCAGCATGGAGTGGAAGAGCACAAAAGCGTCGTTGCCGGTCTTGACACCAATTACTACCGCTGCGATGAAAATCAGCGACATACCGCCCTCGGCGTAGGTTATCCAAGAGATTTTTTTAGCCAGATAGGATGCCTTTTGGAACGAATTACCGTTGCCTGTGATGCCGTACTTGGGCGTGCGTACGAAGGCTGAAACCTTGCCGCGTAAGCCTTCAATAACAGCAATAGCGTTGTACAGCGACAAGCCCATCGAGATCGGCATGAACGACAGGAACAGGCCGAAAAAGCGCACTTTCTCCCAGAAAGATGGCGGGCTGTTGCGGTTAAGAGCTGCCGTGATGTTTGCTGTGTACGAAATAGCCGCCACAGCAAACAGACCGAGCACGGAGAACGACAAGAAGTGCGTGGATATACCCAGTTCCTGGAAAGCAAAGGACAACGGGACACTGCTCACAGCGGCGATAAACACCCACAGGAATACGCCGTAGGCCATCAATTGGCTGATCGCGTGCATTTTCTGGACGCGGTTCAGCTTATCGGTGTTCCAGACGAGTTTCAGCAGTTTCCGGGCATTTTGGGCACCGCCCTTGTTCCAGCGGAACTGTTGGCCCTTCAAGGCATTCATGTCCACAGGCAACTCAGCCGGGCTGCCGTGTTTTTCCAAATACTGGATTTTGTAGCCCATGATCTGGGCGCGGAAGCTCAGGTCGAGGTCTTCGGTAAGGGTATCGCTTTGCCAGCCACCGGCTTCATTAATCACTTTTTTGCGCCACACGCCCGCCGTGCCGTTGAACTGGAGCAGCAGGTTGCCGTAGGAGCGGCCAGCCTGCTCGACAGTGAAGTGGACGTTCAGTTGCAGGGCCTGCATCCTGGTCAGCATGCTGTATTCCGCATTGATGTGCTCCCAGCGGGTCTGCACGATGGCCGTCTTCGGGTCTTCAAAGTACGTCATCGTAGTCCGCAGGAAGTCGGGGCGCGGGGTAAAGTCGGCATCAAAAATGGCGATAAACTCGCCGTTGGCGCGGGGCATGGCCTCTTGCAGGGCACCAGCCTTGTAGCCCTGTCGGTTCACGCGGTGTATGTGTTCGATGTTGTAGCCCTGTTCGCGCAACTCGGCCACTTTTTTGGCCACGATGCCGACGGTTTCGTCGGTGCTGTCGTCCAGCACATGAATTTCAAACCGGTCTTTCGGATACTCTTGGGCGGCCACGTAGTCAATGATCCGTTCTGCCACATACATCTCGTTGTACATCGGCAGTTGCACGGTCACGAACGGTGCCTCAGCATCGTCTGCTTCGTATTTTTTGTACTCAATCTTGGGATTGTCCTTGTGATACTTTTTGTACAAAAACAACAGGTGTACCTGCAAGAGTGCATAGATCGTCACGCCGCTCATGGCAACAAAGTAGACGAGTAGCATCAGGTAGCCAAAATCAACAAAAGCCTGATAGCGAAGTGCTTCAAAAAAAGATTGAATGCCGAACATAAAGCAGTGGTGAGTGAAATGATACGTGAAAAGTTATTCGTTGGTCACGGGTATATTTTGTTCTCAAACTCGGATTTGGGGGGTGCGTTTCTCCAATACAGGACGAAGATCAAGCCGATGATTTTCCAAGCCGCAAGGGCTACTCCCTTCACTGTCCCCGATACCTTGCTTTTGCCGGCTGCACGTTTTCGGTATCGAACGGGCACCTCCGCACACCTGAATCGGAGTTGGGCGGCTTTGATTTGCATTTCCACCGTCCAGCCGTAGTTGGGGTCACTCATGTTCAGCATCAGCAACTTGTCCCAACGGATGGCCCTGAACGGCCCCAGGTCGGTGAACCGATAGCCGTACAGCAGGCGGATCAGAAAAGGTGCAAGCCAATTGCCGAACCGCTGCGGCAGGGTCATGGCTCCCGGTTCGAGGTCGCCGAGCAGGCGCGAGCCGATCACCAAGTCCTTCTCTCCATTCAAAACCGGGCTTACCACATCGGGCAGGTCGTCGGGGTAGTCAGAGTAGTCGCCGTCAAGGAACACTACGATTTCGGGTTGCGCTTCTTTCGGGAGGCTTTTCAGGTAGTTAATCCCGGCCAAACAAGCAGTGCCGTAGCCGCGCCTTGTGGCATTCACCACCGTAGCCCCCATCATCCGCGCCACCTCTGCCGTCCGGTCCGTGGAGCCGTTGTTGCAAACGATCACTTTTTGCACCCATACCTTGGGAATAGCCGACAGCACAAACGGCAGCGATTCTTCCTCGTTGAAGGCGGGAATCAGTACCACAACCGGCGGTTTTTGTGAACGCTGCATAAGTTTGAAACCCCTGTTTTCTGCCCTTTGGCAGAAATCCGCTGCAAATGTAGCACGTCGGTTAAGAAAACGTTAAAAACTTTTAAGAACGGCCTGTTAATTTTTAGCAAACAGCCATTTAAGCCCACGGGCACCCGCACAAATCATGAAAGATAATTTGGAACACAAAGTAAAAACGCGAAAGTGAAAGCCTGATTTGCGCGGAGATGCGCATAGCGGTTCGTCAAAAATTTGGAGGCCTTGGTTTTGCAACTGCTTGCCCGGTTGCCTGCCGAGACGGGAAACCATTTGTTAATTTTTTAACAGAGAGGCCATGTAAAACCCGTCAAAACCCTCGTCTTGGGGCAATACTTTTCGCTCGGATGCGAACGAAAACGAAGCACCGGCCTCGCTGGCGAGAAACGCCTCCACCTGGCGCTCATTTTCGGAGGGCAAAATGCTACAGGTGGCGTACACCATAAGGCCGCCGGGTTTGAGGATGCGGCTATACGATTGCAAGATTTCCTGTTGGGTTGCTCGCAGGTTTTGAACAAATTCCAGGCTGAGTTTCCACTTGCTGTCGGGGTTGCGGCGCAGCACACCGAGGCCGCTGCACGGCACATCAAGCAAGAGCCGGTCGGCAGTATCGTACAGGCGTTTGATCACTTTGCTGTTTTCGATCACACGGGTTTCGATGTTGAAGGCGCCAGCCCGGCGGGCACGCAGTCGGAGTGCGTCCAACTTCCAGGCAAGCGTATCGAGCGCTATCACTGCCCCCTTGCCCTCAAGCAGGGCGGCGAGGTGCAACGTTTTACCACCGCCGCCAGCGCAGGCATCCACCACGCGCATGCCCGGCCGTACATCGAGAAACGGTGCGACCAACTGGCTACTGAAATCCTGTACCTCGAACAGTCCGTCTTTGAAGGCTTGGGTCTGGAACACGTTTTGCCGGCGCAGCAAAACGAGCGCATCGGTCTCTCCGGCGGTTTTGGTCTCCAAGCCCTCCTCGGCCAGTTTCTTTTGCAACGAAGGGCGGTTTGTTTTGAGGCGGTTGGTGCGCAGGACAACCTCAGCAGGGCTGTTCAGCCAAGGCAGGGTTTCGTCCCAGAGCGGGCCGAGCTCTTGTTCGCCCAAAGCATCCAGCCAGTCGGGCACACTTTCCCGAAATCGTCGCTCTTGGCGAAGCGCAGTCGCCCGCTCCAGCAGAACGTCTGGTTCGAGCGACCGGAACTCGTCAATTTGCGCCCCTTTGCCTACGACTGAGGCGGCACCCGTCAGCGCAAGATGTACGCCGACCATTTCCCAAAAATCCAATTCCAGTTTCGGTGGCTTGTCCAATACGGCCGCGTAGAGGCGATAGTTTCGGACAATGTCGTAGGTGGTTTCGGCCACAAAAGCGCGGTCGCGGCTTCCTGCCTTGGGGTTTTGCCGCAAGGCTTGTTCGATCACCTTGTCGGCGTATTTGTTTTCCACAAAAATGGCCTGCAAAGCCTGCGCGACGGCTCGTATCTGAACCGGGTGTGCCCGGTAAGTGAAAATTGGCATGGTCAGTTCCAGCTGAGCTGGTCGGGCATATCGGAGATGATTTCGTACACGTCTCCCTTGTTGTACATCGCGTGGCGCCAGAGCCGGTGGGGCTTGAACTTGAAAATGTAATTGGCATCCATGTTGCCGGTCACCCACGAACCGTACTCCAGTTCCTCTTTCAACTGGCCCGACGACCAGCCGGAGTACCCGACGAAAAACCGGATGTTATCAGGCTGCACCATTTGGCGGGTGATGAGGAACTTGAGCTTGTCGAAGTCGCCGCCCCACCACACGCCGTCCGAGATTTTGATGCTCTCGTCCAGCAAGTCGCCGAGGTTGTGAACGTAGTGCAGCGTATCGGTTTGCACGGGGCCGCCATAAAACACCTCGGTATCGAACGAGGGGAAATCGTTAACCAAGTCGTTGAGATTCATGTCAATACTTTTGTTGAGGATAAACCCAATGGTGCCCTGATCGTGGTGTTCGCATACCAATATTACGGAGCGACGGAAATATGGATCGAGCATAAACGGCTCTGCGATGAGGATTTGTCCGCTTTTCAACAAGGTGTTCGTCGCCATGTCTGTTTCGTGTTTTGCGTTCGCAAACGCAAGGTATGGAAGAAAATTTTTCCCGCACAAGAGGGGTGCTCAACATTCGCCGAGAGCGGCCTCCGGGGCTATCTTGCGGATCATGCCGCGCAACACCGGGCCACCGCCACCCACCTCGACAAACTCGGTGATACCGTCGGCAGCCATGTTGCGAATGGTCTGCGTCCAACGAACCGGTGCGGTCAATTGCGCCACCAAGTTTCGGCGGATTTCCTCGGGGTCGGTCACCGGTCCGGCGTGTACATTTTGATAAACCGGGCAGGACGGGCGGCCAAACGCTGTGGCCTCAATGGCCTTGGCCAGTTCGTCCTGAGCGGGTTGCATGAGCGGGGAGTGGAACGCCCCACCGACGGCCAAAACGATCACCCGCCTGGCTCCGGCAGACTGGAGCTTTTCCACCGCCATTTCGATACCTCTTCGCGTGCCGGAGATGACCAATTGGCCGGGGGAGTTGTAGTTGGCTGGCACCACCACCTCGTCAGTGATGGCAGCACAAATGCCCTCAACCACGGCATCCTCCATGCCCAGCACGGCAGCCATGGTACTGTCGGCCAGTTCGCAAGCCTTTTGCATGGCAAAGGCTCGCTGGCTGACAAGCCGCAATGCATCGGCAAAATCCAGCGCACCGGCAGCGGCCAACGCGGTAAGCTCGCCGAGCGAGTGCCCGGCCACCGCATCGGGCCGAAAAGATTCTCCAGCCATTTTGGCCCGAACTATACTTTCCAAAAAAACCGCTGGCTGCGTCACCCGCGTCTGGGTCAGGTCTTCTTTGGTGCCGCCGAACATCACATCGGTGATGCGCCAGCCAAGAATGTCGTTGGCCTGCTCGAACAGGTCTTTCGCCAAGCCGCCACTGTCGTACAGCGACTTGCCCATGCCCTCGAACTGGGAACCCTGGCCCGGGAAAACGTATGCTTTTTTCATAAAAACAAAGGAGTGGTTGACTGATCTCGGTTGTGCAGGGCTACAAAAACAGTTGGCGAAGCGCCTGCCAAAGGTTGGTTTTTTTGGCTTTATCAGGTTCGATCACGGACAGTTTTTCGGAAAAAAGAAACGTGGCACCGTAAAAAACTGTCGGCTGGTACAAGGGGATTTGTACGTTGAGGCCCAGCTGCTCTGGCCCTGTTCCAAAAATCAGGATTTTTTCTGCCTGCCGTTCCTGTATTGCTGGCAAAATGCGTCCGCCTTCCATCGGGCCAATTTGTGCAAAAAGCGTGTCCCGCTCTAATTCTAACCCCGCCGCCAACAGTATTTTTTTCAAAAAATCCACGTTTCCGGGGTGCTCGGTTTCCGTTTGCGCCACCACAAGCACGCGCCGGGCGAACCCGCCACCGCATATTTCCAGTAGGGATTTTTCCACTATTCGGTATACCTTGTCGCTTTCAGAAAACATGCCGCGAAGAACAGAATTACTTGCCAAAGGGTTGTTTTTATGGCGAATATTTTAAACGACCCCGGAAATTTTTGTTTGTTTTGAAATAAAAGTTTGTTAGACCGCGGCAAAGTTACATAACTTTGCCGCACTAAAACCACTCACTTCACCTGGCAACGTTGCAACATCATGGCGCTAAAGTATCCGATTTCTGTCGCCCCTACCACCGAGTCCCAGATTTCTTCTGTTGATTTTACCAACATCCCGTTTGGCAAGGTGATTTCCGATCACATGTTCGTGTGCGATTATGACGGCAAGGAGTGGGTGGACATGCGCATCGAACCGTACGGAAAGATGGAAATCGGGCCAGCTAACCTCGCTTTGCACTACGGTCAAAGCATTTTCGAGGGCATGAAAGCCACCAAATGCAACGGCGAACCGATGCTCTTCCGCGCCGATGCCCACGCCCGGCGGCTGAACGTATCCGCCGATCGCATGTGCATGCCCGAATTGCCCGAAGACCTATTCATGCAGGCCCTGAAAATGTTGGTTGACCTCGACCGCGACTGGATACCGGAAGCCGAAGGCCACTCACTGTACATCCGCCCGGTCATGTTCGCCACCGACGAGTACTTTGGCGTTCACGCTTCCGAACGATACCGTTTTGTCATCTTCACCGGCCCTGTTGGCCCATACTACCCCAAACCTGTTCGCCTGTGGGTCGAAGAAGTGTTCACCCGTGCCGCTCAGGGCGGTGTGGGAGAGGCAAAATGCGCTGGCAACTACGGCGGCTCGCTGCTACCCGCCTCGCGTGCCAAAAAAGCCGGCTACGATCAGGTCATGTGGATGGATGCCCAAGAGAAAAAGTATGTCCAGGAGGTGGGCACGATGAACCTGTTTTTTGTCATTGATGGCAAGGTCGTCACGCCCGCTACCACCGGCACCATCCTACGCGGCATTACGCGCGACAGTTTCATCACCCTGCTCAAAGACTGGGGCTACACCGTGGAGGACCGCCTGCTGAGCATGGCCGAAATAGCCGATGCCTATTGGCGCGGTGCCTTGCAAGAGTGCTTTGGAGCAGGCACTGCAGCGGTGGTCAGCCATGTCAGCCATGTCACTTGGCGCGACCGCAAATTGGAACTGCCGCCCGTGGACGAAAAGCACCGGCCTGTGGCCACCCGTTTGAAAAACTACATCAACGCCCTGCGCATGGGCCGCATCCACGACGAGTACGGCTGGCTGCAATCTTGCAATGATTCGGGCGTTTGGGAACTCGCCGAATCAGAAGATATGCTGGCAACAGCAAACTAAAAAAACCCAATCGAGCCTGTACGTTGATTAAAACCAGTGCATTCGATAGGATCTCAAAAATAACATGCGCCCGGAGGATCACCCTTCGGGCGTTATTTTTTTTCCACTACCACCATGCTTGCTAACACGCCTCCCCCACCCTACTACGCCGTCATTTTCTCCACTGTCCGCACAGACGGCGACGACGGGTACGCAGCCACAGCCCAGCGCATGGCCGAATTGGCCGCAGCCCAGCCGGGTTTTCTCGGTGAAGAGTTTGCCCGAGACAACATCGGCATCACCGTTTCCTACTGGGCTGACCTCGAGTCCGTCCGCCAGTGGAAAATGAACGCCGAGCACCTGATCGCACAGAAAATGGGCAGGGAAAAATGGTACCGTTCGTACCGTTTGCGGGTGTGCAAGGTCGAGCGGGATCAGGCCTACGAGGCAGCTGGGGCTGAAAGCATGGCCGCCCAGTAGTTGAGCAGGCGCGGCTTTTCATTTTCCCAAACCCACTGCTCGCGGGCGGCAAGGGCGGCGCGCCGCAATTTTTCGTACTCAACGGGGTCTTCGAGCAGACGACCGACCGACTCGGCCACGGCTTCCGGTGTCAGTTTTTTCAACAACACGGCCACCTCGTGCTGCTCATTCAGCGCCCGGTATTCGGGAAAATCCATTGTCAGCACGGGCACGCCCGCCTGCACATAATCAAAAAACTTGTTGGCCAAGGAAAAGTAGTAGCTCAGGCCTTTGTTTTCCAAAACGTTGATGCCCAACCAAGCCTGTGCGGTCAAAGCCTTCAGATCAGCAGGTTTGACGAACCCCAGAAAACGCACCTGCTTTTCCACCCCAAATTCGGCAGCCAGTTGGCGGAGTCGTCCCGACAGGTCGCCTTCTCCGGCCAGCCACAATTCCACCCCGGCCAGTTGGCGCATAGCCTCCAACATCTGCTCTATTCCCCGGCCCGCGTTGAGCGCACCTTGGTAGAGCAACACTTTTTTGAATGATGAATGATGAATGGTGAATGATGCATCACGAAGCGGCATGTTGCGGACTACGCCGAACGCGATGCCGTATTTTTTTTCAAAAATCTCGGCGAGGCACGGGCCTACGGTGTAGGCGTGCCGGTAAAACGGCAGGCACAGCCGAGCCACCATTTCCCAAAAAAACTTGACGGCCGGGCGGCTCACCACTTCGGGCACCTCGGTAAAATACTCGTGCGCATCGAACAGCCGCTTTTTCCCGCGCAGCACGGCGGCGAGGCAGCCAGCGGGCAATGTGTCGAGGTCAACCGTGCCGACCGCGTCGCAGCGCACCCGCATCAGGTAGGCCCAAAGGCGGATGTTGTGCTCGGCATAAAACAAAAAGCCGTGGTTGAAGCGGCAGCACAGCCGACACTGCCGGTAGGGCTGACCGTCCAACGGAAGCGAGTGCGGCAATTCCCGGCCTACCAATTCCACCGAATGCCCCGCCTCGGCCAGTGCCGAGCAGATGCGCTGCATCCGCTGGTCGTAGGTCAGATCGTTGGTCACTGTTAGCACGATGGTAGCCATCCGTTGCCTATTTGCCGCGCCCCTGCAAGAGGACGAGGGCCGTGTAAAACATGATCTTGAAATCGAGGGCAAGCGACATGTTCTCGATGTACAACAGGTCGAACTTGAGCCGCTGGAGCATCTCCTCCACCGTTGAGGCGTATCCGTACTTCACTTGTCCCCACGACGTAATACCGGGCCGAACCTTGAGCAGGTGCCGGTAGTGCGGGTTTTTCTCTACAATCTGGTCAATAAAATGCCGCCGCTCAGGCCTTGGCCCGACGAGCGACATATCGCCGTGCAGCACGTTCCAGAAGTTCGGAATTTCGTCCAAACGCCACTTGCGCATGATCGCGCCCCACGGCGTGCAGCGTGGGTCATTTTCCTGCGAAAGTTGCGGACCGTGTTTTTCCGCATCGGTGTACATGGAGCGAAACTTGACAATCGTGAACGACCGTCCGTGCAGGCCCGCACGCTCCTGTCGGAAAAAAATCGGCCCCGGCGACGACAGCCGCACCCGGACGGCAATGTACAACAACAACGGCGACAACAGCGCCAAAACCGCGAGGCTGACCACCACGTCAAGCATTCGTTTGGCCGTGCGTTGCCACTTGGGCATCAGTTCCTGCCGAATCTCGATGAGCACGGCACCGTACAGGTGGGTCATTTTCACAGTACCGAGCAGGATGTCGTACATGTCCGGGATGATCTTGACAAAGATTTGATCACCAAAGTCGAAGAGCGTGTTGAGGATGTTGCGGAGCCGGTTGTGCTCGCTGGTTTCGATGGCGATGATCACTTCCTCCACGTCGTGATCGCGGATGACTGAGGGCAGATCGTCCAGTGTTCCGAGCCGGGGCAGGTGTGCGGCGAGCATTTGGTTGCCGCCGTTGGTGTCCATGTACCCGACAAACCGGTAGCCGAGGCTTTTTTTGCGCCCGCTGATGTCGGCGTACAGGTCGAAAGCATTTTGGTTTCCGCCCACCAACAGCGTGTTGAACGACACCTTCCCGGCCTTCAGCCGGCGGCTTGCCCGGGTGAGCAGCACCATGCGCGCGAGCGCTGTGAGCAAAAAATGCAGGGAAAAAAGAGTGAGAAACGACTGGTAGTACGTGCGGTAGTCGCGCACCACGTCATCGAGGATGAGGGAAAAAAACAAAAACAGGATGCCGAGGAACGACAGGAAAAACGTGCGGCTCAGCGTGGCCAATCGGGAAAGCCGGTAAATATCGGTGTAGTGGTCAAAAATGGCGTACAGCAGCACCCAGCCGATCGGAATGATGATCGCTCCGAGGTGCAGGTTGGAGTCATCCAATGTTTGCCAGGTCAGGGGCGCGCCTTCCGTTTGTTTTCGGTACAGGAAAAAAACGACCCAAGCCACCATGGCCATCAGGAAATCGGCCAGGCCGTACAGGCGGGTATCGCGTTGGCGTAGTTGGCGCGACAAGGTTGGGTTCGTTGACGTGGTGAAAAAACGGGTTTAAAAATGGATGAGGCGCATATTGTCCAAGAGCACCTCGCCTTTGAGCTGTTCGTACTGGCCGGATACGTCTTTGCGCAGAGATGTCCGGAAAAACAGCCGGTAGTTGTCTTGCTGCATGGACACGAGGAATTCGGTCAGGTTGAAGTAGATTTTGTTCCAGTTTTGCGACGGCACAAACTGATAGACCGGCTGGGCCAATTCGTTGGTGCTGCCGCCTTGGGTACCCAGTAGCCAAAACTCGAAAGGCATGTCGCTACGGTAGTGGAGTTCCAACCAAACGGGTTTTTCACCGCTATCGGGCAGGTTGGTGACCGCCTCGGTGGCGATTTCGATGAGCGTGTGCGCGGTGTCCACAGCCATTTTCACCGAGCGGCCCTCGAAAGCGCCGGTGGTGGTCAGTTCAAAATCGGTGGCCGTGTCGCCGTCGCGGTTTTCCAGCACCACCGTGGAGGTGTTGAATGTTGCGCGATCCACCGACCAGGGGAAAATAGCCTCCGGCAAATAACTCGTGACGGGCTGAAGCGCCGTCGTTTGCCCCGGGACGAACGTGGCCTTGCCCTCGTGCCGGGCCAAAAACGGGTACACGCCTGGTGTTTGCAGCAGGCCGTTTTCCTTCACACCGGGGAAAACGAGTACCGTCGCCTCACCCTCGGCCAACACGGGCAGCGTGGCGGGCAGGGTGTAGCCGCCGAGAAATTGGTCGTTGACGTACACCCAGCCCTCCGTGATTTCGTGCCAGGCAGTGCCCCCAAGGGCGTTCACTGTGAACGGCTCCACCCGCAGATAGGCGGGAATGCGCTCCGCTTCGTCCGTGCAGGTTGTGAGTACGAGACTGGAAAAAAGAAAAAAAAGAAGTCGTTGCATCTGAGTTGCTGTCGGTTTGCAGGGTGGATTTGGGAGGGCAAAGGTAGCAACTTCTTGCCGAGGGCCTCGCTCGCTTTTGTCATTTCACAGAAATGACAAAAGCCACTATTATCGAATCTTTTTTATTTTTGTCCCCTCACTCAAAGCAACGGAACAAATTCGGCTGTGGATACGGCTCAAACTACGTCTTCGGCCCTTGCATTCCGCAACCCCAGAATGCCTACGGCTTGAGTGGCGGTATGACCATTGTCTCGAACAGACCGTGTTACCGTAACTTCGGCACCCACGAAAGCGCTGTGTTGTCCTTTTCGGCCAACGCGGGCACTGCCAATGCGGACCGTTCCGGCATCCGCTGGGCAGAACTGCGCCGCCTCCCCGGCCAAAAAAATTGGGCGGTTTACCAAGAGGGCAACGTGTTTTGTTTAGAGCATGTTTAAATTTCAGTGCCGAGGCGAAAGCGAGCGTTACCCCGTTGAGCAGCCCGACCGGTAGCGACGGAGCAATTTTGGTCTCCGTTACCTCCGGTGTTTCGCCCTTATCGTACAGCATGGACGGGGGCAAAAATTTTCAGCCCGGCAACCTTTTCAGCGCATTACCCGGTGGCACTTACGGGGTTGTACTTATTGCGCTTCCCGAGCATGGGCGGGGGGGATTTGGTGAAAATCGTGGTGAAAAAGTAGGCAGGCTCGCGAGGGCATTCCCGTTCGGCCTTGCCCTCGAACGGCAGCGCCTGGAACCGGGCAATGCTGAGGTCTTTTTGACAAAGGCATTTTTTCAGGATAACCCGCTCTAAACAAAACAGTACCAAATTCTTACCTTTGTCCCACGCCAAACCGATTCAGCCATGCAAATCAGATCATCTTTCCGCTGCCTGCTCTTTTCCGCACTGCTGGCAGCACTGCACCCGGCGCTTCCCGCACAGGAGCTGCTGGAAATCAATACCCACCAGCGTTGTATTTTTTCAGGCGGTGCATTGGACGAGGAGTTGTACCGGTTTCCCGACAGCGAGTCGGCGGATTCGCTGATCCGTAAAATCGCCGCGCTGGCCAACATCCCGATCAATTTCGTATGGTCTCAAACCAATGTCGAAAGCACCGCTGCCGTGCTTGATAGCGCCAAGCGCCACCTGCTGTACAGCCTCGATTTTTTGGAAAAAAGCAGCCCGTTGGAAAAACACGCTGCCTTGGCCCACGCGATCGGGCACCACGTTCAGGAGCATACGTTCGCCCCGGAGCACCACTTGGACGAGGAGACAAATGCCGACCGGTTCATGGGCTGGGCGCTGTCCGTGCTGGGTTTTTCGGAGGTCGAGATCTTTCAATTTTTACTGAAACATGTCGGGTCATCGGATATCCCGTTCGAGGTGCGCAGGGCAGCTGTCACCACCGGACTTGCCAAGGCCGAGATAACCACGGAATCCTCCGGTGGCTTGCCATTCGACGACGAAGGCGACCCTAGCCCAAACGACACCGCCCTACCTACCTTCCCTTGGCCGCCGCCCGCCTGCAACACCCGTTCAGAACTACCAAAAACTGTTTTCAAAAACTGCAAAACGCTCGGCGACACCGAGCGGAAACTGCGCTGGGCGCTCGAAAACAAGGGTTACACCCAGCATAGCTACTTCTCGGTGCCCAACGGGTTTGCAATGGTGACCCAATTAGAACAGTACAACGGCACCGACGGAGCCGTGCGCAACGATCATGCCCGCTGGCTCGAATACCCGGCCAAACAGACCTTTGCGGGCGTGCTGGACTACCTGACCGCCTTGGTGGTGCCGAACAAAGGCTTCTTCCGGCTCTTCGTTTTTGTGGTGACCGACCAGCCGTTTGGAGGCGGCGAAAAGCGCGTGTCGAAGGAGCAGGCCACCGCCTGGCTCAACCAGGGTTTCAACAAACTACCCAACAGCCTCGCCACCAAAGGCTACAGCGCCAGCTACGACGTGACCACCTTGGTGTACGAATTTGAGGTTCCCGAAAGCAACCGCAAACCTGTCCAAAAATGCCCCTCCCCCCGCTTCAACGCGAAAACCCACCTCCGTAAGTCCGGCCTCTCAAAAGCCCTGGGCTTTTGATTCTTCATTCATCATTCCTGAACGATGCTGATCCTGCTCGCTGATACCCGAAAAAAACTGCTGTGGCTCTGGCTCGGCTTCACCGCTGGTTTGGTACTGTTGGCCTTAGTGCAAACCCTGAGTGGCAAGTTCGAACTAATCGAAACGCAGGCGTGGACCTGGCTTTTTGTGCAGGTACTGCCGGGAATGCTGCTGCTGCTCGCAGCCGTTTTGCTGAATAAAAACCCATCAAAAGTGCTTTCTCGCGCCACATTCCGGGCTGTTTATGTGGGCACACTGGCCTACCTGTTGTTGGTGACGCTGACGTTTTTTGCCCTGCCCATGGCCGTGGCCAACTGGAGCATCGAGGAGTACCTCGGCAAATCGAACACCTGGCTGCTACCGTTTCAGGCGGTGTTGTTGTTGGCTTTTGTGCAGATGTATTTTCGGAAGGAGCCGCTTTTGCGCCCCAACCCGGCCATCATGCAGCAGTATGTGGCCAAAAAGGCCGAGTTTGCGCAGCGCACGGGAAATGTTGCACGGGCTCAGGCATTCGATTTGCTCGTTTCGGACGGTGGACTTGGCGCTGCGTTGGAGTTTCTGCGCGATCACGAAAAAACCGACACGAACTCCGTGGTCATGTTACAGAGCCAGTACGCCGAATGGGTGAAGCAGCGCGACCTCAATCTGCTGCCTCCGGATGCCCTTCAACGCGAACTGAACCGCCTGACCATGGCGGCTATCGGTTTTGCGGAAAAAATATAAAAAGCGTTCCAAGCCATGAATCACTCGTTCAAGCCCGCTTTGCTGCGCCCTGTCCAGTTTCACTAATCACCAAAAGTGTACCACCAGTTTGCACCAAAAGTGTACCAC
>JBEBHD010000261.1:0-7108 GCA_040080915.1 Saprospiraceae bacterium | reverse complement strand
GACCCGACCCCCCCGGTCCGGGCGGGTCGGGTCGGGGAAGTCGAGTCGGTACAGACCGATTTCGGTACATGCCCAGTGCGTGCCCTGGGGGTCTTGAAAAACGGCATGTACCGTAAAATTTTGCGGCGTGCCATCAGCTGCTTGGGTACGAAGTACATCCCGGAACGTGCCCGCAATCGGGTCGAACAGGCTCAAGCCATATGGCATCCCCACCCAGATTGCTCCCGAACGGTCGAGGTACAGGCAGGAGAATTGGTTCAGGATCACGCTTGCGGGGTCAGCCGGATCGGTCAAAAAGTAGTGCTTAAAGCTGCCGGACTTTGGGTCGTAGCGATTTAGGCCATGGTAAGTGCCCGCCCACAGGCGGCCCGATCGGTCTTCGAGCAGGCTGGTGATATAATCCGAGGACAAGCTGGCTGAGTCGGCTTCATTGTGCAAAAACCGGTGCCAAGTACGCCTTTCGGGATCGAAATGACACAGCCCGTGCCCGTTCGTGCCGATCCAGAGTTGGCCGTCGCGCATTTCGCACAGCGAAAGAACATACTGATTGGTCACGGAATCCAATTCGGGGTAACGCTTGCTGGCGGGCTGAATTTGGAGCGATTGAGGATCCCAGAGCAATACCCCTGAGTACTCGGACCCGACCCATACTGCGCCGGAACGGCTTTCGGCGAACGTCGTCGTCGTGTTGACGAGGCGAGCTGACGTGTGCTTGGGTTCTATGGGAAAATGGTGAAAACGCTGTTCTTCATGGGTCAGGCGGTTCAGTCCCTGCGTAGTCGAGCCAACCCAAACCGTACCGGACCGGTCGCGCAAAATGGCCCGGACAACGTTGTTGAGCAAGGACGACGGGTTGCCCGGTTCGTGTTTGTAGTGCCCGACCAGGTTTTTTTTCTGGTCAAACTCGAACAAACCCTCCCCATAGCTACCGACCCACAGGTGCCCCCGTGCGTCCATTTCCGCCGAGAACAGGGACTTGGTGCGCATGGCCATAAAACTGTCGGGCAAGCCTTCGTAGGGGACAAACTTTTTGACTTTTGGGTCGAATGGGCGCAGGCCTGAACTGGTCACGTACCAGACTAAGCCATTGTCGTCGGGAATCGCGTCCCAGATGTAGGTTCTGGGCGACAGGCCATCCGACTGGCAGGGTGTAAATGTTTTGTCTGATCCGTTGAACGAGTACAGGTGCCAATTTCCGCCTACGCCGAGGGCGAAAAAAAAGCAGTCGGCGCAGTTGGGGTCGGGCACTATGGGCGATGCGAAAAGCATGGCGTTGTGAAACTCGGCCTCGGGCTGCGGAAAATGGCAGCGAAACGTGCCGCGCTCGCGGTCCATTTCCTGCAGGCCGCCGTTCCAGGCCACCAACCAAAACCGCCCTTTTGGGTCTTCGTAGATGTCGGCGATAGCGCCGCCGTTGATGGACGTGGAGTCGTTGGGGCGGTAGGTGTACGAGGTGAAGCGCTCTGTTTTTTTGTCGAACCGGGCGAGGCCACCGGCGAGGCCTACCCACAGGGTTCCGCTGCGGTCTTCGTACAGGGTTTCCACGACATTGGTGGGCAGGCTGTACTGGTCGTCAGGGTCGTACCGGTAAACCTTGAACGTGTAGCCATCGTACCGGCAAAGGCCGTCGGCAGTGCCTACCCAAAGAAAGCCCTCGCGGTCTTGCAGTAGTTTGTTGACAACATCGGAAGGCAGCCCCTGGGCCGAGGTCATACGCTTGACGCGCATCACCTGTGCGGGCAAGGCACTTGCAAAGCAGAGCAAAAAGAGGCAACATACAGTGCGTAGCATGGGCAGTTCTCGTGCTGCAAAGAACGCGAAAACACAGCGTGTTTCCCTACTGCCCCACGCCTTTGATGTACTCTTCTACCAATTGTTTGTAGTACGGCTTGAGAGCTGGCGATACGGTGCGGAACAGGTCAACTTCGGCGCGGCGCTTTTTCAGGTACTCCTCCAGCGCGGGCGGCACCTTGGTGTTTTGTTGCTTGGCCGTTTGGGCCTGGCGTTGTTCGTCCTGTTGCTGTTCGCGTTCGGCGCGTTCCTCTTCGAGCAGGCGGGTGATGATTTGCTGCTGGCGTTTGAGCATTTCGTTGGTCAGGCGCTTGTTCACGAGGTCGGTCTCGGTCTTGTCCATTTCCTCCATGAGCTCGTCCAACGATTTACTGCCCTTGCCCTGTTCTTGTTTTTCCTTTTGCATTTCACGTAGGGCTTTGCGCAAGGCGGCCTGTTGGGCGGCCATCTGAGCAAACTCCTTGCTCATGCCGCCTTGGCCCTGGCCGGGTTTTTGCCCTTTTTCGAGCCGCTCTTTGAGGTCTTTCATCTGCTCATTCAAGCCTTTTTGGCCCTTGGTGATTTTGTCCATGGGCACTTTGCCTTTTTTACCGTCGCCAGAGCCGCCGGGTTTTTTGCAGCTGCCGGAGCCGGGCTGGCCGTTGTTCATCTGCTGTTGCATCTGGTCCATGCTTTCGGAAAGCATGAGGGCCAGATCGTTGAGGCTTTTCATGGTGCGGGTCTGGTACTCATTGGCGGAAGTTACCTGACGCTCCTCCAATTGATCGAGGCTGTACACTAAACCCTCCTTGATTTCGCCCACTTTTTCTGTAATGACACCTTCAATCTGGAAGTTGCGGCTGGCGAGGGCACGCAGGCTGTCCTCCACGATTTTGAAATCATCCTTGATCTTGAACTGGTCTTGCGTCAGTTCCACATAACGGGGGGTGTTCACGGAGGTATTGGCAAAATCCCGTGTGTTGGCCTCTTGGGCAAACGACAACGTGAGCAGGTTTTCCAAGAGCTGGCGCAGCATGGCGATGTCTTCTTCCATCTGCTCCATCTCGCCCGACTGGCGGTTTTGCTTCATTTTGTTGGCGGCGTTCTTCATCTTGTTGGCCGCCTTTTTCTGCTTTTTGCTGGCACCCTGCTTCTGCTCTTTTTCTATTTCTTCCTTGGACTCTTCCATATCCTTCTTGATGTCCTTCATCTCCTCCTTGTTGTCCTCGATTTTTTCCGGCCGCTTCAGTTCCTCGTTCTTTTTCAGGAGCTCCTCGTGCTGTTTTTTGATGTCATCCATTTGTTGGTTGAGGTCCTCCTGTTCTTTTGTAAGCTGCTCGTCGGGCTTGGCTTCCTTCTCGGTTTCCTCGGCCAGTTTGTCCTGTTCCTTGGCCAATTCTTCGAGTTGCTCAATCTGCTGCTGGAGCATGTTTTCTACTTCGAGCTGCTTGAAGAGTTCCTGAAGGCGTTCGAGCTGCTTGTCCATGTCCTGGTTTTTCATCTCCATCTGCTGCATCTGCTCCAGCATTTCTTCCTTGTTCATCTCTTGGAGGAGTTTTTCGATGTCCTCCATGAGTTTTTTCATCTCTTCAGAAACCGTCTCCTCGAACATTTTGTCCAGCTGCTCCTGCTTCTCTTTTATCTCCTCGTTTTTCTGCTGCTCGAAATCCTGTTGCATTTTTTGGCTCTGCTCAAAGTTCTCCTTGGCCTGCTGGATTTCGTTTTGTAGTTGCTTCTGGCGGTCGAGCGTTTTTTCCATGTCCTTACGCGTTTTCCAGTCCAGTTCTTTTTGCTGGAGCACCTTGTTGCGCAGCTTCTTCATTTCCTCTTGAATTTTGGCGCTCTCCTTCAGCGCCTTTTCCAGGTCGCGCTGGATTTCCTCTGAGGTTTGAGCCTGCTCCTTTCGGTACTCCTCGAGGCTGGGCATACGCCATTGCATGACGTTGGTGCGGGCGCTTTTGCTGCCGTTCACGCCGTCGTTGTCGAACACCTCGAAGTAGTAGGAAATCTCGTCGCCAGGCTCCACGCTCAGGTCGCGGAGGTTCCAGGTATGGTCGTACTGGATTTGTTTGCCGGCAGGCTTGGGTATTTTTGTGCTGACCAGCGGCAACTGTGTGCCCTTGGCTTTTTTGATCTGGTAGTTGAACGTCAGGTTGAGCAGGCCGTAGTCGTCGGAAGCATCGCCGGCGAAAAAGAGCATGCGGGTATTGGTGCTGTCCTTGAACTCCTCAACTTCAATCTGTGGGTGCAAATCAGGGATCACAGTGACGGTGTAGGCCACGGAATCGGCCTTGGGCAGGGCCTCGTTGCCGAGATAGATGTGGTAGGTTTCGTCCTTGAGGGCGCGGCGGCTGAAGGAAAAGAGGGCATCGCCGAAGCGTTTGGAGGCTGCGGCCGGTTCGTTGCCAAAGCGCAGATCGAGGCGATCGGTGTGCTGGGCGTTGAACACCCAGTTGATGCTGGAGCCTTGCGGCAACACCAAGTCGCCAACATTGGCGAGGGATTCCGCCGGGCGGCCAATGTAGTCGGGGAACTTGATTTTTACGTCGAACGACAAGATGTTGGGGCGGCGTACCACGCGCAGGGTGTAGTCTTCGCTTTCCACGCCACCGCCAAAAAGGCGAAACTCAATGTCTTTTTGAACATTGGAAAATGTATACGAAAACTGGTCGGCGGCATCTTTGTCCAAGCGGTACTGCACGTTGCCGATCTCTACAAACATCTCGTTGGGCAGCACCGAGCCTTCCACGCCGACGCTGAGCACAAAATCGGTAAACTGCACCGCTTTGAGGTCGTTCACATTGACGAGAAACTTGAACGGCGCGGGCTTTTCAAATTTTTTGGTGCTGTTCAGCAGGCGCATGGTGCCCTCGCGCAGGATATTGGGTGCGCCTAAAAACAGGAACAACAGCATCAGCACCGGCGGCAAGGCATAGCGGAGGTACTTGCGGTTTTTTTGCAGGTCAATGGCCGCCTTGAACGGCACAAACCGAATCTCATCACTTTTTTGGTTGATGGAGGCATTGATCAGCTCCGTATGCAGCGCGTTCGAGGCTTGGTTTCGCAATTGCAGGATATTGAGCAACTTGTCCTTTACATCGGCGAAATGCTGGCCGATGATCTGTGCCGCCTGCTCGTGGCTGATAAGTTTCCCCAAGTGAAAATAGTGCATCAGCGGCAGCCCTACCCAGCGGTACAACGCCGCGCCCGAAAGCAACATGAACCCCCAGAGCATACTTGTACGTACCGCCGTGCCGAAGTAAAAATAGTACTCCAGCACGTTGAGCAGGATAAAAAGCCCCAGCACGGCACCCACGGTGTAGAGCGATCCGCGCAGGAGTTGGTTGACATAAAACTTGCGAATGAAACCGTCGAGTTTCTCGATGAGCAGGCTGTAGTTGTCGCGTTGCATAAGAGTGATGAGCGATGAGTGATGTGCGGTGAGCATGCGCGACAAAGAGTGTGTTTGGCGGCATCGGTTGCGCACCGGGTTGCAAAAGTGGGCACAAAAGTACGCTTACAACGAACGAATTCCAGAAAGGGTTAGGAATTGGCTTTTTTTGTTGCCACCATGTCCGCGTAAGGGATGCAAACGGCAAAACCCCGTTCCCGAAAATAGCGCTCCGTATCGCCAGCAGCACTGGCTGCCAGTACAAAGTCGCCGCCCCAGGCACCAAGACTTTTGACCGTGCCGGGGAAATCGCCAAAGTACAGTTCCTGCGCCCGGGGCAGGTCGAGTGCCCGACCGATGAGGCGCTCGTGCTCCAGCAAGGCGGCGCAAAAATCGCCGAGTGCGCCCGCGTTCAGGCACTGCCGAGTGATTTCCGATATGGCTTCGACGAGCCCCGTGTCGCCTTGCGCCCGCTCACGGAAATGGCGGATGCCCACCCGACTGTCCTGTTTTTTTCCTAAAAAAACAAAAAACAGCCTGTCGGCAAACGGCGGATCGAATACCACCGGCTCCACTTGAGGCTGGCCGCTATCGAGCCGGTACAGCAACGGCCCCTCGGCAAAAGCGCAGGCAATATCGTACCCGGAACCGCCAAGTGTGTCGAACAAAACCCGGTACGGATCGGCTCCCGCCCAGCGGGCCAATGCGGCGATGAGCGTGCTGCTCGTGCCGAGGCCCCATTCACGGGGAAAGTCGGTGCAGGTTTGCACGTGCATAGCGGCATCGTCAGCAAGAAAAAACGGGTTTTGCCGGCGGCACGCCAGCAGCATTTCCCGAAGGCGGTACACAGTCGGCTGGTCGGTGGAGTGCAACGCTTCAAGGCCGGGCAGGGCAAACGCGGCCTCGAACCAAATACCGCCGGTTTCGTCGAGGCTTGCCCAGGTCAGTACGCCGGTTTGACCGCCGAGTGACACCTCCAGCGTTTGTCCGTAGCGTGCGGGCAACGCGAGTGCCAGTGCCCCGTCAAGCACGGCGTACTCGCCCGTGAGCAACAGTTTGCCTTGGGCGCGAATGGTGGTGTCGGGTAGCGGGTTCGATGTCATTGTTCGCTGGTTTTTTCCAAGACAAATCCCACGGCTCGCAGGTGTTCCCAAAATTCCGGGTACGACTTAGCCACCACGTCCGGGTTTTCGATTTCGACGGGTCCGAGCATGGCCAGAGTGGCCAGTGACATGGCCATGCGGTGGTCGCCGTGGGTGGCGAAACGGGGCGGCGTTTGCCAAACGGCTTTCCCGCTCAGACGAAATACACCTCGCCGTTCCGCGTCCGGCTCGAAACGCACGCCCACCTTGGCCAATTCGGTGGCGAGCGCGGCGCAACGGTCGGTTTCTTTGATAGCCAATGTTTCCAGCCCCGAAAACTCGCCCGGTACGCCCAGCCCGGCACACACCACGGCGAAGGTCTGGGCCACGTCGGGGCAGTCCCTGAAGTTGTGGATGAAAGGAACGGGGGAATTTCCCCAAAACTGTTGCATCATCCCCGCCACAACTCGGTCGCCCTGCCAACTGTCGGCCAGTAGTCCGTGCAGGTTCAGATCGGGCGCTTCCGCAAACGCTGCCATCGCATACCAGTAGGAAGCCGCCGACCAGTCAGCCTCAATGGTCAACGGGCGCGGCAGATACCTGCCCGGCGGCACACGGATCGAGCCATCGGGCTGCCAGTCCGCAACGGTGCCGAAATGGCGCATCACACACAGGGTCATGTCCACATAAGGCCGCGATACGGGCCGACCTTCCGGTATTAATGTCAGTCCTCCGGGCAAATACGGCCCGATGAGGAGCAAGGCCGACAGAAACTGACTGCTTACCCCTGCGTTCATGCGGAGCAGCACACCGGAGTCGTTTGCCGCATCTTTTTTTGTCTGAAAAAACTGCGCCTGAGGTATCC
>JBEBHD010000404.1:0-1880 GCA_040080915.1 Saprospiraceae bacterium | reverse complement strand
TACATATTTTTGTGCTCTTATGGCAAAAAAAAATCTGCTACCTCCTTTTCCTGAAGAGATCATTATAGAGCGTCTTCGTTTTGAAAACCCGTGGTGGGTGAGTGGTGCTACGGACGAAGAATATCAAGCCTTCAAGCACCGACAGTACGTTGCGTTGTTCCAGCCCTTGGTTGAAGAAACCGACGTGCGGCGCTCGGTAGTGCTGATGGGACCGCGCCGGGTTGGCAAAACGGTGATGCTGTTCCACTCCATGCAGGCGCTGATTGACGGCGGTGTTTCGCCCCGGCAAATTCTGTACGCGAACATCGAAAACCCAGTTTACAACAATGTGCCACTGGAGCAGTTGTTCCACCTTGCCCGGAAGGCAACAGGGCACGCTGATCCGAAAGGCTGGTTTGTTTTTTTTGACGAAATCCAGTACCTGCGCGACTGGGAGGTACACCTGAAAGTGCTGGTAGACAGCTACCCCAAGTCGAAATTTGTGGCGAGTGGTTCGGCGGCAGCGGCCCTCAAACTCAAAAGTGCCGAAAGCGGGGCGGGGCGTTTCACTGATTTCATGTTGCCGCCGCTTACGTTCCACGAGTACATTTCCCTGAAAGGCCTTGACCACCTGATGCAGCCCGCAGCGATGGACTGGCAGGGGAACCTGCATCGCTTTTTCACGACCATCAATATCCGGGAGATGAACAGCCATTTTCTGGACTACATCAACTACGGCGGCTACCCGGAGGTGATTTTTTCCGATAAAATTCGGGCGAACCCCGGCAGGTACATCCGCAGCGATATCGTGGACAAAGTGCTGCTGCGGGACTTGCCCAGCCTATACGGCATTCAGGATGTGCAGGAGATGAACTCGCTATTCACGACCTTGGCGTATCACAGCGGCAATGAAGTGGGGCTTGATACCCTCAGCAAAGCAAGTCATGTGGAAAAGCACATGCTGAAAAAGTACCTTGAATACCTCGAAGCGGCATTTCTGATCCGCACCATCAACCGGGTGGACGACAACGCTAAACGCTTTCAACGGGCCAATTTTTTTAAAATTTACCTTACCAACCCCTCGCTACGCAGTGCCTTATTCGCCCCCTTGCAGCCCACCGACGAACAAGTCGGCAACATGGTGGAGACCGCCATTTTTGCCCAGTGGATGCACCGCGACTGGTTCACCCCCTGGTATGCTCGCTGGGCAGCGGGTGAAGTGGACATGGTGGGCATTGACGACAAAAAACTAAAACCACAGTGGGCGCTCGAGATCAAATGGAGCAACCGCTTCTTCGAGGCTCCCGGCGAGTTGAAAAGCCTGATCCAGTTTTGCCGGAAAAACAAGTTGCGATCCGCGTTGGTAACGACGATAGACAAGACGGGCACGGTTACCTTGCAAGACGTGGCCCTGCACTTCGTGCCTGCAGCCGTGTATGCGTATGTGGTGGCGTTCAATACGCTGGAGCAGAAACGGGGTGGGTGAGGCCGTGCGGATAATTTGTGTACTTTTCGGCTCGAAAACGCAAGTGCCAACCGGAAAGACCCATGCTGAAACAAACCGTAAAAATTTTCATCGCTTCTTCGATCGAACTCGCCACCGAACGGGAAAAAATGGTCGTTCTCCTGTCGGTGATCAACAAACAGTTTCCGCACCTCCACCTCGAACCGGTGAAATGGGAAACCGATCAGGAATCGGGCTACTACGGCCAAGGCGTGCAGGATGCCATCAACCCGTTGCTGGATACCTCGGACATGGTCGTTTTTTTGTTCCACTCCCGAGCGGGCATTTTTACCGTCGAAGAATTTGAGCGGGCAAAGGCACAGTTCAAAAAATCGTTTTACTACTTCAAAATTGGTTTTTCAGCAAAAAACAGCGCTGAACACAAAGCCTACGGCGA
>JBEBHD010000260.1:0-7281 GCA_040080915.1 Saprospiraceae bacterium | reverse complement strand
AAAACAAGTGCAGCAACTCGTCACTTTTGATCCTGATTGCCCACAGTGGAATTACCTCATCAGGCACCAAGGCTAACAACTTATTTTTTACACGTTCCTAAATTGAGAAAGTAAAAACCCCGTGGCTTTACCGAGGCCAAACTTCCTCCCCACCACACCGGTTTTGGGCTGCCCCCCCCCCCGGGGGTTCCAAAGTCTCAAAATTGGACAAGGGCGTGCATCCGAAAGGGAAAATTTGCCAGCGGACATTTTACCATATGCTAACGTGCGGCGTGGTACGCCCGAATGCTTTGAATAATTTGCGCCAACTGATTTTCAGAGAAATCTTGCTGGTAATACCTCAGGAAAACGGCAATTGCCAGGTCAGATTGACTAATGTCTGGCGAGGTTTGCCGGATGCTATTTTCAATCCAAATGCGGGTCGTGTCAATCGTATCAAAACCCAGTTGGACCCGTTCGGACATGGGTTTGGAAGCAATAATTTCATATTGCTTTTGATAAATGTGCGCTGGTGTGTCGGTCATAAAAATGAGTTTGAAAGTGTTTAGGCTCAACTTTTGGCAACAACCCCGAATGTAGGCCATGTCCGCTTTTTCGTTCCTCTTCCGCCGCGCAATCCCGCGCCACCCATAAATCATCCCACAAAATCGAACAGCGCGTCCATGGTCAGGGAATGTTGCACCAGCGACATCGAATGTTCATTGTTGGAGAGGCCAAACGTGGTGACGAAGCCCAAGAAAATCGCCTTGTTCGTTTGGGTGGACTGTTTGAAAACGAAGGTTTTTTGGCAGGTTTTTGAGAAGTAGCCAAATTCGGTGTTTTGTTTTTGGCTACAAATGCCAAATTATGAAGGTTGTAGCCATTTTCGGAACCGATTTTAGGCTGGCAAAGCCCCAGAGGGTTTCAAAGCCCCAAAAATGGAAACGGGCGGATACGCAATCGTCCGCCCGTTTCCACTGTGTAAAATTCCGACATGACCGTTGCTGCCCGAACCTATGGGGTCATTTTTACGATTCGTTTACACACTTTTACAGGCGTTTAAGTTGTGGACACATCGGTCAGCTTAGTTTTACAGCCAGTAAGAGCGTGTATAAATTTCAGTGCCGAGGCGAAAGCGAGCGAATTTTGTTTCAGGCAAGGCGAAATTTGCAGCCGTAGCCGGGTGCCTACGGCGAAAATTTCAACGCAGCATGAAGCAAAATTTGCCGCTTGCAGCCCGGCGACTGAAATTTAAACACGCTCTAAGTTCATTCAAAAAAATCTGACAGTTTTTATGATAAAGTCATTTCAAATTCTTGCAATTTGGCTCTGCGTCGGCCAAGTTTTTGCCCAAAAAACGTACACGCCCGAAGTCCTCGAAAGGATAAAGCAGGTAGAAAACGGCATCGTCGGCGACGTAATTATCAACGATGCGCCTCCGAGCAACATCCTCGACCGCATGGCCAAATACAAGGTGAAAGGCATGAGCATCGCGGTCATCCACAACTACAAAATCGAGTGGGCGAAAGGCTACGGCTGGGCCGATGAGTCCGAAAAAAGGCCCGTGACGACCGAGACCCTGTTCGAACCCGGCTCCATCAGCAAAACCTTGAACGCCCTCGGCATCCTGAAATTAGCGCAAGAAAAAAAGGTTGACCTCTACACCGACATCAACAACTATTTGACCTCTTGGAAATTCCCGTACGATTCGCTCTCAAAGGGCAAAAAAATTACGCTTGCGCAAATCCTGAGCCATCAAGCGGGTTTGTCGGTGCATGGTTTTCCGGGGCACCACAATTCGTCCATTCCCACTGTTTATGAGGTGTTGGACGGAAAAAAACCGGCCGTAACGCCGCCCGTGCGCAGCGAATTTGAACCTGATTCGATGTTTCAATATTCCGGGGGCGGCACCACCATTTCGCAAGTGTTACTCGCCGACGTGACCGGGCAGCCCTACGATGTTTGGATGTACGAAAACGTGTTGAAACCCATTGGCATGGTCAACAGCACGTACGCACAGCCCCCCGCGAAGGAAAAACGGCCGCTTTGCGCGACGGGTTATTGGCGCGACGGCACGCCGTTAGTGGACAAGTTTCGCGTCTATCCTGAGCAAGCTGCGGCGGGTTTGTGGATGACACCGAGCGATTTGGCACACTATATTATTGACATGGAATTGGCTTTGAAAGGCGGAAAATCCAAAGTGCTGACACCCGAAATGGTGCAACTCCACCTCACGCCGTACAAAAATGGCCCGGCTGCGATGGGCACCTTCATTGACGACCACGACGGCGTGAAATACTTCCAACACTCGGCTGGAAACGATGGTTTTTGCGGCGGTTTTTTCGGCACTTTTGAAGGCGGCGATGGCGTGGTTCTTTTTTTGAACAGCGAGGCGTGGAACATCATGCCCGAAATCACGAACTGCGTCGCCAAAGTGTACGGGTGGAAAAACTTCTACCGCGAGCCAAAACGAAGAAAAACGGACAAGGTGGTGGGCGTTTCGAACAAGATTTTGAAGACCTACGAAGGCATTTACCTGTTCGACGACAAATGGGCCGCAATTGGTAAAAAAGACAAAAAGTACCATTTCTACACAAGCGGTACATACGCCAACATGTATTTTACCTCGCCGACCAGTTTTTTCAACGAAGAATTCGCGGCGGTAAAAACCCTTTTGAAGGGTGAAAAAGGCCAAGTTTTGGGCTACTCGCGCTCGGTGGACGGCAAGGAATTTCCAAAATCGACAAAAGTCACGAACATAGACACGCTCAAATTGGAGAACCCCAAGTTCGGCGAGATCGGCTGGTATTTTTTTGAAATCAAGGACTACAAACAGTCGCTGGCTTATTTCAAACGCGGCGTGCAACTCTTTCCCGACGACCTAAACATGTTGATGAACACGGCGCACGCCCATCTTTTCAGCGGCGATTCTCCGAGCGCGATGGCGATTTACAAAGCGCATTTAAGCGCGGAAATCCGCCCCGGTTTTTCATGGGAGGACTCGTTGCGGGCTGATTTCTTGTATTTTAAAGAGCACAAATTGGATGCGGGCTTGTTTGAAAAAGTGTTTTCGGAATTGAAAATTGAGAAACCGAAGGGATATTGATTCCATGTTTTAAATTGAAATGGGCTGGGAAATTCCCCCAGCCTGTCCCGATGCATCAGGAGGGTTTTTAAAAGTCCCAAAAACGGAAACGGGCGGATGCGCAAGCGTCCGCCCGCTTCCATTGCGTGGTTTCGATATTCAGGGAACTGGGCCAGTTGATCTGGGAGCGCCGCATACCGGTGGTGGAGGAGCAAAAACTATCCATGAGCCTGCGCGAGGCAGGTGCAGCGGCGGGGGTTTACACCGCCAGCGTCCGGAGTGCGAGCGGGATCGTGACGAAGCGGGTGGTATTGGTGTAGTAAGTTTAGGTGAGTCCGTCGCGCAGGGGATTTCGGGCACGTTCAAAAACAACTTCGTTCATCGTGAGCGTGCTGCGGTGTTGACCGCTTTGCAGGTCGTAAAACTTGATATCATCGGGCAGCAGGGAGTGCAGGCGGTACACGGAAACAAATTCCTCGGTGAGCGAATACGGGGCACCGTGATGCTCCACACCAGAGCCGGGTATGCCGCTCAGCGTCTCGGATTTTGACACACGGCCAAGCATTTTGTGCAGTTTTTCGCCCAAAAGCCCCCACCAGTTTGCATTCATACAAGCGGTGCCATGCCACGAGCGCATTGATGCCTTTAAAGGCACCGACCAGAATACGGTGGCCAAAGGAAAGATTGGACATGATGAGCGATGAGCGATGAATGAGATGTGGCTTAGTGTGTATTTTTCAAAGCAAAACAACAGCCAATTTGCCACACGTCATAGTCGGATGTATAAATGGGCCTCCAAGATGCTTGTGAACAGCCTTCTCCGCGCATAGTTTTTAAACAAAACCTGTTAACTTTGGGGGCCGAAAAGGCGGGCCAATTTTTTTTTCACAGGAGGAATTTTACAAAAAAATAATCCAGGCTTTACCGTTTGGTGTCAGGCCGAATGATTGGGGTCTCTATTGTTTGAGAACATAAGCGGCTACCACTCATATTTTTACCATCCGGAATGAGGCCGGAGAGCGCCTACAAACACTCCGGCAGTTTTGTTGAAATCGCAAGGCCAATGTGGATAACTCCCAATGTTTCCACGGTTCTCCACACGATAGGCCGGGGTTATCCACAGGATTTGGCTATACGGAATGTTTGGAAAAAAGATTGGCTCGCAATTTCAAGGTACGTTTGTCTCCAATTTTTATAGCACACACCATGACGGACAGGAACGACGAAAACGACGCGAAAAACAGCGCCCCCAAGCGCAATGCCCAGCGTACCAACGCTAAGGGTGGCGAGGGCTTGTCCAACTATGTGTTTGGCAAACTCCAGCCACAGGCATTGCCTCTGGAGGAAGCTGTGCTCGGTGCATTGATGCTGGAGCGCGACGCGCTGCCCGTAGTGATGGACATTTTGCGCCCGGAAAGTTTTTACCACGAGGCACACCAGTGCATCTACCGTGCCGCGTTGCGCCTGTTCGAGCGTTCCAACCCGGTAGACATCCTGACCGTGACGGAGGAATTGCGAAAAAGCGGCGACCTCGACCGAGTGGGCGGCAGCTACTACCTCGTGGACCTGACCAACCGCGTGGCCTCTGCTGCCAACATTGAGTACCACGCCCGTATCATCGCTCAAAAACACATCCAGCGCGAGCTTATCCATGTCAGCACCCGCACCATAAAAGACGCCTACGAAGATACTACCGATGTATTCACTCTCCTCGACGACGCGGAAAAAGGCCTCTTTGCCATCACCCAGAACAACCTGAGCCGAACGTTCGAAAGCATGGGCACCCTCAGCGGGCGCGTGCTGAAACAGGTGGAGGAATTGTCCAAAAAAACCGACGGCCTCACCGGCGTGCCATCGGGGTTTACCGACCTCGACCGCATCACGTCCGGCTGGCAACCCTCCGACCTGGTCATCCTCGCCGCCCGACCCGGTATGGGCAAAACCTCCTGCGTGCTGGCCATGGCCCTCAACGCCGCCCGGGATTTTGGAAAAGGCGTGGCCTTGTTCTCGCTCGAAATGGCCAGTACCCAGCTCGTGCAACGCCTGATTTCGATGGAATCCGAAATTGCCGGCTCCAAAATGCGCAACGGAAAATTGGAAGACTACGAGTGGCAGCAGCTCCAAACCACGGTAGAGCGCCTGTCCAATGTGCCCATTTTCATTGACGACACACCGGGCATCAACATCTTCGAACTCCGGGCCAAGTGCCGGCGCCTGAAAATGCAGCACGACATCCAGTTGGTCATCATTGACTACCTGCAACTCATGACCGGGGCCTCGGAAAACAACCGAAACTCCAACCGGGAGCAGGAAATAGCGGGCATCTCGCGCGCCCTAAAAAATATGGCCAAGGAACTGAGTGTGCCGGTCATCGCCCTGTCGCAGCTCAGTCGGGCGGTGGAGGTGCGGGGTGGGAGCAAACGGCCGCAGCTCAGCGACTTGCGCGAATCAGGTGCCATAGAACAGGATGCAGACATCGTGTCCTTCATTTACCGCCCGGAATACTACGGCTTGTTGGAGGACGAGCAGGGCATGTCCCTCAAAGGTGTTGCGGAGTTTATCATAGCCAAGCACCGGCACGGTTCCTTGGACACGGTAAAACTCAAGTTTACGGACCAGTTTGCCAAGTTCGGTAATATGGACGACCCCGCGTTCGCCGGGCTGCACGACCCGCTCAGCGGGCCGTTCACGCCCAGCTCGATCACAATGCCATCGCGCATGAATGACGAGGATATCCCGTTTTGAGGTTGTGGGTAAACCTGCCTTCGCCAAGGCTACGGCGGGTTGTTGCCAACTACTTCTCGATGGTCTTTTTGTCTGCCTCGCGCATGCCTTGGCGGATTTCATCCTCCACCGAATTTTTGGCGTTGTTGAACTCCCGAATGCCCCTGCCCAAACCGCGCATCAGCTCGGGTATTTTGTTGCCGCCGAACATGAGTAGAACAACCAGAAAAATGAGTGTGAGCTCGGTGGCCCCGAGGTTGCCGAGAAACAAAAGAGTGGATACCATGTCGTGTATTTTTTTGAATCGAAAATGGGAAGATGCCCGGCGCGGAAACGCTGCGGCGCTTCGACCGAAAAAGTCCCGCAAAGTTACAAGGGCTGCGGGTCAAATTCTACGTTGCCTGATTTTTTAACCCGAACCGATTGTCTCTTACCATGCAAATCCAAGACATTATCGCGGTGCTGGAGGCTGTGGCACCGCCCCATCTGCAAGAATCCTACGACAACGCGGGCCTCATAGTCGGCAACCCGGCCGCGCCGGTGACAGGCGTGCTGTTTTGCCTCGACTCCACGGAAGCCATCGTGACCGAAGCCCAAAACAAGGGTTGCAACCTGGTCGTGGCGCATCATCCCATCGTTTTTCGCGGCCTCAAGCGCCTGAACGGTACCACGTATGTCGAACGAACCGTTATGCAAGCTATTCGAGACGGCATCGCCCTGTATGCCATTCACACCAACCTCGACAACGTACACCGCCAAGGCGTAAACGCCAAAATAGCCGAAAAACTGGGCCTGCACGACACCCAAATCCTGTCGCCCAAACCCGGGCAGACGGATATAGGCGCAGGCCTTGTCGGCCAGCTGGGTGGCCCAATGCCCGAGCGCGATTTCCTGCTGCACGTCAAAACGGCTCTTTCCAGCGGCTGTGTGCGCCACACGACATTGCTCGGCAAACCGGTACAGCGAGTGGCCGTGTGTGGGGGCAGCGGCAGTTTTTTGTTGGCCGAAGCATTGCGGACAGGAGCCGATGTGTTTGTGACCGCCGACTTCAAGTACCACGAGTTTTTTGATGCCGAAGGCCGAATTGTGGTCGCCGATGTGGGCCACTTCGAGAGCGAACAGTTTACCATCGAACTTTTGCACGGAATTGTACGGGATAATTTCCCTAATTTTGCGCTCCATTTGACGGAGGTGCGCACAAATCCAGTTTTTTACCTGTAAGAGCGTGTCTATAATTCAGTCGCCCGGCTGCAAGCGGCAAATTTTGCTTCATGCTGCGTTAAAATTTTCGCCATAGGCACCCGGCTATGGCTGCAAATTTTGCCTTGCCTGAAACAAAATTTGCTCGCTTTCGCCTCGGCACTGAATTCTATACACGCTCTAAAACAAAAACAATATTCGTTTGATTCAATATTATTTAACGCCAGTCGTATTTAGTAAAATCTTTTTTTATTACAGTTTCTTTAAATGCCATACTAAATAATTTATACTGG
>JBEBHD010000044.1:0-26014 GCA_040080915.1 Saprospiraceae bacterium | reverse complement strand
CTTCCAAGTTTTCCAAAAAACCGCGCGCAAACTCCAGAAAATCAACCGATTTTCCCTCCGGGGATATTTTTGAAAAAAACGCTGAAAGCGCAAGGCGAGGTGGATTGGACAGTTGGTTGGTTTGTATAGTGGCCTGTGTAATCTGGCTCAGCAAATCGAGTAATACCTCCCGTGAAAGACCAACTTCGGCAGGGCGCTCCACATCTTCGTAAAACAACTGCTCTGATGGCAGAGGCGGCTGCGGTGCTGCAAATTTGTCAAAAAAATGGCGAATCTGATCACTCGCAGCGCATTGGGCCCGAACAGCCTCCTCCACAGGCAGGTATGGCAATACTCGAGCCGTCGTGCGTAGAGTCTGAAGCAGAGCCGCCGTTTCTACAATTACACCTTCGGCTGGCAAAAAACCAAGGTAACGGTACAACCCGCCGCACCAGTCGGGCGAAAGGCCCGCCTCGGGCAGCACCCATTCCAAAAAGCCCACGTCTGTCAGCTCGATCAAATACGCCTCTAATTCAGCAGGTGTGGCCTCTACTGTTTCAGCAAGTTTTTTCTGCAGGGCGGCAACCGGCACCAAGCGGTTATTGCTCAAAAAAACATCCACGACGTGGTTGAGCAGCGGCTCGGCGACAGCCTCTTGAAAACTTTCCTTTTCCCCGTCAAAGTACAGCCAGCGGTATGTTGTTTCGGCACGCTCCACGATGCACGGGTTGGGCGCCAGCGACAACGATCGGTAAAAACCCGGCTCACGTAACAGCACAGTATACAGCACCTCCAGCAGGGCGACGTTTGGGCTGACTACACTTTTTTCAAATACCGGGGCCGGGTCGGTGTCATCTTCCCTGTTGCTATCAAAACGACTTAACGATACCGTGGCAAAACGGCTCAACGGCACTGTCCGCGTGGCCATGCGCGTAGCGTATTGCAGCACGGCAAGGGCTGTTTGGCGTTCTTTTTTAGTAAATTCTGTGGTTTTTTTTTCTAAAAAACGCGGCAGTTGGCTCAACAGGTCATGGCTTGCGAACAACAACGCCCGTTGAAATTCCGGCTCAGCAGCCAGCGCCTGCAACTGTGCAAAGCCAGCCTCCACCGTTTTTTCGTACTGCTCGGCGAAGGCGGTATGAGCGGTTTGCAGCAATAGGTGTGCCTGCTTTAGTGCTCCGATCGCCCCTGCGAGAGCAGGTGCTTTTTTCTCAAACTGCACCTCGACAACAGGCGCAGGCAGGCGGCGGCGCTGGAAAAAATCCTTGCGGGCGTTGTACGCTTGCGTACGCGATTCGCCTGCGGGCAGCTCCGACAAGGCTGCGTCGAAAGCCGTCAAAAGAGCGGTTTCAGAGGCCGTCAGGTTAACCTGGGCCTCAATAATTGCTGTCTCCCAAGGTTGCCAATTGGCTGCCAATGCCTCTACGCGGGCGAAAGGCAACCCGGCTGTACGGACTATTATCGGTGGAAAAAAGGAAGCATCGGGCATAGTGCGAAGGAAACAACTCGAGCACATTCTGGTTCGGAACTACCGCGCTCAAGGCGTTGATGCCAAGATTAGTCGGCCCAGATGTTTCCTTCAAGATTATTTCCCACCAAGGCAAAGGCGACTTGTTGAAAAAATAGCCCGGCAGACTTTTGGAAGCCCTTTTGAGCAGCGCATCCCCCCCGCACCTTATCTTTACACGGCCAACCAAAGCGCCCGCTCTTCAAGCATCCACTGCTCGTATGCCATGCTGTCAAAACTACTCATATTCGCCTGCCTCGTGCTGCTGTTTTACACCTCCGTTCATGCCCAATCTGGCCCGATTTCTTTGCCCGCCGAAATCTGCGACAACGGCGTGGACGACGACGGCGACAGCCTCGTGGACTGCTACGACCCCGACTGCCACTGCTTCAGTGGTGCCGACTGCTCGGTGACGGAACTGCCTTCCGATTTCCGGGTACGCCTCGCTTGGGAGGCCGCTCAAAACGGGCCGTCCATCACCGCCACCCCCGTAACGGCTAACATGAATCCGATGACGGATGATATGCCCGAAATCATCGTGGGCGCAGCGGCAAACACCACGGCTGCCACGCCCAACCGAATCCTGTTTTTCCGGGGCGACGGCTCTAACGCCGCCAACCCGTTCGTGCTCACCGTGCCTGGAGGCTTCAACCCCTACCCCGTTCCCGGCCCCGTGCTCGGCGATATTGACAATGACGGCACGCCCGAACTCATCATGTCCTGCAACGACCGCTACATCCGCGTTTTTCGCAACTACACCGAAAACCTGACCACGCCCATGACCCTGTGGGTCACCTCCACCGACCAAATTGACCTCCCCGACCAACGCCCCTACCTCGCCGATTTCGACGGCGACGGCATCTCTGAAATCTATACGGGGAACGATGTATTTCGCTTCAACTTGAGCAACCCCGCCAGCCCCACCCTCTTCCGCGCACTGGCCGGACCCGTGGCCGCCATGGGGCGCGCGCACTACAGCAACTACTCCGAAGGCAGCTGCAACCCAACCGCCGTGGATATTCTCAGCTTGGCTGACTGTAACGGCGACCCCGACTGCGCAGGCCTCGAAATCGCCGCTGGCTCCATTATCTACTCTATTGACCTGACTACCGCCGACGGCGACGGCATGCAAATCAAGATCCAGCGAAACCTGAACACCATCGTCCCCAATTCCGCATACGGCGACGGTTACACCGCTGTGGCCGACGTGGATCTCGACGGCATCCTCGACGTGATCGTGAGTGGACGACGGGGCATAGCGCCGCTCCCGGTAGACTACGGTGTTTATGTGTGGAACAAAAACGGTTTGATCCGATTCCTCCCTTACCCTTCCGGAAACCAACGAAGTGGCAGCCTCGCCTGCGTGGCCAATATCTTCGACGACCGAACCGCTGGTTTTGCGCAAGATTTCCCCGAAATCGTGGTTTGCAACGCCTACAACCTCAACTGTTTCAATCTACAGGCTGCAACTCTCACACCTGCCGCCCCCTACTGGTGGACCTTGCCCACCACCGACTATTCGGGTTTCACCGGCTCCACAGTGTACGATTTCAACGGCGACGGTGTATTCGAACTGGTTTACCGCGACGAAAACCACCTGCGTATTCTCTATGGCGGCGCTGCACCTTTCCCGCCGGGCGTGGACACTGAGCGCAACTGGTACCGCCTGCCCTGCGGCTCCATCACCTCCGACGAGTACGCCATAGTGGCCGACGTGGACAATGACGGCGAAACCGAGATCGCCGTCACCGGCTACACCTTTTCGGGCTACAACAACCCGTCCTCCGACTACCGGGGCCGCTTGCGGGTGTTTGAGTCCGATGCCGACCCGTGGATGCCCTGCCGAAATGTCTGGAACCAATACAACTACTTCGTCGTCAATGTGAACGATGACCTCAGCATCCCGGCCGAGCAACAACTGCACCACCTCGAACTGCCCGGCCCAGGATCAGGCAACCGCCTGCTGAACCGCTACCTCTCGCAACGCCCGCAAGTGAACGAGGACTTCCTGCCCTTCCTTCCCGTGGCCGATGCGGCTGCCGATTCCACATGGACAACCTGCGCGAACGATTCCATAGTCGTACACCTGCGCTTGTGCAACCTCGGCAGCGACACCCTGCCCGCCGGCACGCCCGTGGCGTTTTACGATGCCGACCCCACCGCCACAAACGCCAGCCTGATCGGCACCGCCCAACCGATACCTGCGGCGCTGGCACCGGACTCATGCGCCGTTTTTTTGTTCAAAATCCCGCGCATCGCGGGTAAACCGCTGTTCGGCGTGGCCAACGACAACGGCTCCCGCCCCAGACCATACGACCTCGCCACGGAATTTCCGGTGACCAACTTGCCGGAGTGCGAATGGCTCAACAACCTGTTTCAGTTTGATCCCGCCTTGCCGTTGGTGCAACTCGATACCGTCAACGGCGATTGCTTAGGCAGCCCTGGTAGGGTGGCCGCCAGCGGCATTAGCGATTTTTTCCCGCTGAACTACATTTGGTCGAATGCCGACACGATGGCCACTCTCCACGATCCTCCCGACGGTACCTTCACTGTGACGGTGACCGATACGCGCGGTTGCACCGTTTCAGCGGCCACGCCCGTGGTGGCGGGTGCCTGGCTCGATGCGGCGGTGGCCACGCTGGATGTTTTGTGCCATGGCGGCCAAAACGGCGGCGCAGGTGTCACCGTGCTCGGCGGAACGCCAGGGTTTTCCTACGCCTGGTCCACCAGCGACACGACCGAAACGGTGCTTGGCCTCGCAGCAGGAGTGTATACCGTGACCATCACCTTTGGCAACGGCAAATGCAGCCAGATTTTTGAACGGGAAGTGACCCAACCGCAGCCCTTGCTGAGCTACGGCGTGACCGCATCAGCGGCGTGCCCGGGATTGGGCAACGGCTCGCTCGCGTTTTTGGGCGCAGCGCAAGGAACGCCGCCATACGATTTAAAATGGTCCAACGGAAGTGCCGACAGTCAACAAACCGGCCTGTACCCCAACACCTACACCCTGACCCTGACGGACGCAAACAACTGTACACTGACCGAGGTGGTCGAAGTCGGTTTGTTTGCCGAACCAGACCTCGGTACCACGCTCTCGCACATCTCCTGCTTCGGAACCGCTGATGGCAGCATAGTCGTGGGTCTTTTTGGCGGCACGCCGGGCTTTGGTTTCCAATGGTCGTCGGGCGACAGCACTGCCACCGTGCAGAACCTCGCGCCCGGACAGTACACCGTGACAGTCTCGTTTGCCGACGGCAAATGCTCGCTCGCACGGGATTTCGAGATCACCCAACCGCAGCCCCTGCTGAGCAACGGCACGGCAGTCATACCAGCCTGCCCCGACGTGCCCAACGGCAGCGCTGCGTTTTTGGGCGCAGCCCAGGGAACGCCGCCGTATTCGATTTTTTGGTCAACCGGGAACGCCGAACCTGCCCAATCGAACCTTTTATCAGGAAACTACGCCCTCACGCTTACGGATGCCCACGGTTGCAAGGTGGTTGAAACGGTGTTCGTGCCCGAGTACCAGGCTCCGGCTATTACTGCCGCAAGTACCGATGTTTCGTGCTTCGAAGCCAACAACGGCAGCCTGAACGTGACACTGACGGGCGGCACGCCGGATTTTGGTTTTTTATGGGAAAACAACACTACCAACCCCAACCGCGACAACCTAGGCCCCGGCCTGTATGCGCTCACAGTGACCTACGCAGGCGGTAAATGTTCCATGCAGCGGTTCTATGAACTGGCGCAGCCGACGGCCCTTATCGCCAACGGCATTTCCACTACTGCCGCCTGCCCGGGCGTGGCCAACGGCAGCGCCACGTTTTTGGGCGCAGCCCATGGAACACCGCCATACACCCTGCTTTGGAGCACTGGCAGCGCTGCGCCCGATCAACCGGGCCTCGTCGCCGGGCCGTACTCCATCACCGTAACGGATGCCAACGGCTGCTCGCTGACGCAAACCGCACAAGTGCCGGAACACATCGCACCGACAATGAGCGCCACGACAACAGACGTGGCCTGCTTCGGCGCGGCGAACGGCAGCATAGCCGTTACGCTATCAGGGGGTACGCCGGGCTTCGCATTTTTATGGGAAAACAACGCGACCACGCCTGTTCGGGCAAACCTCGGGCCGGGGCAGTACACGCTTACGGTGTCATTTGCCAGCGGCAAATGCTCGATCAGTCGGGATTTTAAATTGATCGAACCGAGCGCCCTGCTCAGCAACGGAACCACAACGACCCCTGCCTGCCCCGGCAAGGCCAACGGCAGTGCCGTGTTTTTGGGCGCAGCCCAAGGAACACCGCCGTACACGCTGATGTGGAGCACGGGCAGTGCCGCACCCGACCAGCAAAACCTGTCCGCCGGAACGTATGCGCTCACCGTCACGGATGCTAACGGCTGCACGCGCACCGATTCGGCTACCGTGCCTGAGCATCCAGGCACCCATTTGAGCACCGCGCCGAAGCCGCCACTCTGTGCTGGTGGAACCGATGGGAGTATTGACCTGACCGTGGCGGGCGGCACAGCGCCGTTCATCTTTTCGTGGTCGAACGGCCAGACAGCCGAAGACCCGACAGGGCTTTCCGCAGGCCAATACGCGCTCACGAGCACGGACGCGGTGGGCTGCACAGCCGTAATCTCCGTGGAGCTGAGCCAGCCGTCCGCCTTGTCGGTGCAGGTTGTTGTGGCAGCCGACACCTGCGAGTTAAGCACCGGAAGCTTGTCCACCACAACCACCGGAGGCACTGCGCCGTACACATTTTTTTGGAAAAATGGCCAAACCCAGCCTGCGCTGACTGCGCTAACAGAAGGTGCCTACCCGCTCACTGTGACCGACGGGAACGGCTGCACGAAAACATTGGCACTGGAAGTCCCGGCGCACGGGAAAACGCCGATCCTGTCGCCATTTTCGGGCACGATCACCTGTGCACAACCAACCACGAGCATAGGCGTGACGCACAACCAGAACCAGTTGACCTTTGCATGGGCTGGACCGCAGGGTGCCTTGCCCAACCAGCCAGTACACACCGTTTCCGTGCCCGGCACCTACGCCGTGACGGCGACCAATAGCTTCGGCTGTAAAACCGACGTAAATGTAACGGTGTACGAAGACCGGGAAATACCGGTGGCCGACGCGGGCGCGGCGAGCATCACCGTGCCCTGCGGGGCCGTTTCGACACTGCTCAACGGCAGCGGCTCCACGTCAGGACCAGATTTTGAAAACCGCTGGCGCGGAACGGCAGGCAGTACCGTGCTGCTGGATACGTTGGCGCTGGTCATTTCTGCCTACCAACCGGGACTGTACGTACACTCGGTACTGAACACTGCCAACGGCTGCTCCGATACCGACTCGGTGTGGGTGGCCTGGGAGGCGCAAGTAGTGGCGGCTGTGGCGGTGGACTCCATCTCCTGTTTCGGGGAAAACGACGGGCGCATTGTGCTTCAGGGCGTTTCGGGCGGGTCACCGCCGTATCGGTACAGCGTGGACGGCTCGACCTTTTCGGCAAATAACGTTTTCCCCGCCCTGCCGCCAGGCACGTATCCCTTGCGCGTACGCGACGCGTCGGGGTGCCAGTGGCAGGGCGTGGTGACGCTGACGGAACCGCCGCAACTGCTGGTTCGGCTTTTTGCCAGTGACACAGTGATCCAACTGGGTCGCCCGCTTGACTTGGTGGCCGTGCCCGATCCGCCGGGCGTGGTACTGGGCGGGGTGGTTTGGCTGCCGCCGGGGCATGACTATGTACCGATGGCCCTAAAACAGCAGGTTCGCCCGGAAGAGAGCACGGAATTTTCGGTGCAAATTTTTGACCTGCGCGGCTGCCCGGCAACGGATCGGGTGTACGTGCGCGTGGACAATTTCAATATTTATGTGCCCAACGTGATCTATCCAGGCAGGCCAGGCAACGACGCGTTCACGATTTTTGCGGGCGATGGCCTGCGGAATATCCGCCTGATGCGGATTTACGACCGTTGGGGCAGCCATGTTTTTGAAAAACACAATTTCCAGCCAAACGACCTGACCGTAGGTTGGGATGGTACCGACCGCGGCCAACCGGTGAACCCAGGTGTGTTTGCGTGGTACGCCGAGGTAGAATTCCGCGATGGGCAGGTGCGGCTGTTAAAAGGCGATGTGACAGTGGTTCGGTAATGCCTTAGTTTTCGTTGCCCCGATATTTGCGAATGGCCTCTTGAATATGTTCCTTGCGGTTTTCGGGGTCGGGGTGTGTGCTTTGGAACTCGGGCGTTCGGTTCGGACCGGCAGCTTGTTTGAGGACTTCCATTACATTGATCAGTTGTTCGGGGTCGTAACCAGCCTGGATCATGAAGCGCACGCCGAGCTCGTCGCTTTGCAGTTCCTGATCGCGTCCGTATTTCATTTGCAGCATATTAGACACCATTTGGGTGATGTAGGCACCGCTGTTGGGGCTGCCGGGGTCGTAGGTGGCCATGCTCACTGCACCGGTGATTCCTTGAGCCAGTTCCATTTGGGCTAATTTTTCAGCGCTGTGCCGCGCCACCACGTGGCCAATCTCGTGGCCGAGCACGCCAGCAAGCATGTCTTGGCTGATAGATTTGCCATCAGTAGAGAGGCGGGACAAGAGGGCGAGGGTGATAAAGATTTGTCCGCCGGGTAGAGCGAAGGCGTTGATGGTTCGTTGGTCGTTCAGCAGGTGAAAATCAAAGCGACCGCGATAGGTAGTTTTGGCGGCATCGGAGTTGTCCACCAGGCGGTTTCCGACTTGTTGAACGAGGTTGTCGTAATCGGTTCCCCGCACTTCGCCGCCCATTTCGGCGATCATCTGCGGGGCGCTTTGCAGGCCCATTGCTATTTCCTGGTCGGGTGAGAGGCTGAGATGCTGTTTTTCGCCGGTGAGTTCGTTGAACGAGCTGTTGCAGTAGTATTTGCCGACGGCGAATCCGGCGAGCACGAGGGCGATGAGCAGTTTGGCGGACGCGCCGCTGCGGTTGTTTCCGAACATAGGGTGTGTGGTTGATAGGTTAAGTAAGGAATTTTGAGCCTGTAAGTTTACCGTACCTCAGTTACTCAAATCGCCCCGGCTCCACTTCTTGCATCATGGCGTACACTGCCTCAATCACATCTTCGACTTGCGGTTTGCTGAAATAGTTGCCGTCGTTGCCGTATGCAGGGCGGTGATCTTTGGCCGAAATGGCCACTGGAGCGGAATCCAAGTAGCGGTAGCCTCCCTGTTCGTCCAGCACTTGTTGCATCAGGTAGCCCGTGGCTCCGCCACGAAAATCCTCGTCGAGGAACACTACGCGGTTTGTTTTTTTCAAAGAATGCAGGCAGGTCTGCGGCAAATCAAAGGGAAGCAGGGTCTGCACGTCAACCAATTCTACTGAAATACCGTGGTCAGCCAGTACCTGACAGGCTTCCTCCGCTACAGCCACGCAAGAACCGTAGGTCACGATGGTGACATCGCTGCCTTCGCGCAGCACTTCCGGTACACCAAGCGGTACGGTGAATTCGCCGACATTGGCAGGGACTATTTCCTTCAGCCGATACCCGTTCAGGCACTCGACTACGATGGCCGGGTCGTCACTTTGCAGGAGCGTGTTGTACATCCCGGCGGCCTGGGTCATGTTTCGAGGCACGCAGAAGTACATGCCCCGCAGGGAACCGAGCATCATGCCCATGGGTGAGCCGGAGTGCCACACGCCCACGAGCCGGTGCCCGCGGGTACGAATGATGGCCGGTGCGGCTTGCATGTTGTTGGAGCGCCAGCGAACAGTGCAGAGGTCGTCGGACAGCGGCGAAATGCCGTAAAGCAGGTAATCTAGGTACTGAATTTCGGCAATAGGCCGCAAGCCGCGCATGGCCATGCCTATGGCTTGACCCATAATGGTCCATTCCCGAATACCGGTGTCAAACACACGTTGGTTTCCGTGTTTTTCCTGCATGCCGTGCATCCCCTGATTCACGTCGCCAATATGGCCCACGTCTTCGCCAAAGGCAAACAATTCAGGCCGTTTTGCCAAATTGGCATCGAAGCAGGCGTTGAGCACATCAAAAGCAAGCACTTTGGGTGCATCATCGGTATACCGGGCAGGCACCACCGGCACCTTCAAGGCCGACTTGGGAGTATTACTATATAGGTGTGTCGAATACCAACGTTCGCCGTTCGCCTGCTCCTCGCGGATGAAGGTGAGCAGGTTGTTTTTGGAATTGCTCGTTTTGTTAGACAAGGCAAAAACAGCGCGGCGGGCGATTATTGTCATTTCGTGTCGAAGTGGTACCCGTAAGCGCTCCAGTTCGGAGGCAAGCAAAGCCAGTCCTGTATTTTCCGGGTGTTCCGCGCAGGCAGTTTTCAGGTCGTTGCTTAGTTTTTGCCGGAGCACTGCGACGGCATCGTGGTAGTGGCGATAAGCACGTTTGGCCGCTTCAGCGGCCTCGGTATGGGCCTCGGCTTGTATCGTTTCGATTTCCTCTTGGGTGGCAATGCCGGTAGCAACCATCCACTCAGCCATTCGCTTGTTGCAATCGTATTCGCTTTCGTAGGCTAAGCGTTCGGGGGATTTGTAGCGGCGGTGGTCGCCGGATGTAGAGTGACCGTGTTGCTGGGTTATTTCCTGAATGTGGAACAGTGCCGGGCGGTGCGAGCGGCGCATTTCGGGGATGGCGGTGGCGTACAATTGACAAAGTCCCGGGTAGTCCCAGCCTTTGCCGACGTAGATGTCTATGCCGCCTTCGCCTTGAAAACCGCCGAGCACCTGGGAAATACTTTCCTTGGTCGTCTGGTATTTTTTGGGCACCGAGATGCCGTAGTCGTCGTCCCACACACAAATGGCGAGAGGCACCTGGAGCACGCCTGCTGCGTTGACGGTTTCCCAGAAAACGCCCTCGGACGTGGACGCGTCGCCTATGGTGCAAAAAACGACTTCATTGCCATTGTCGGACAGTTGGCCGCATAGCGCAGGTTGTTCGCGAAATTGTTTGGAGGCGAGTGCCAAGCCCAATGCGCGGGCCATTTGGCCGCCGGTGGGCGACACGTCGGCGGAAATGTTGTCGCGATTTTTGAGGTCGAGCCAGTTGCCATGTTCGTCAATGAACGGTGTGGCGAAGTGGCAGTTCATTTGGCGGCCGCCAGAGTAGCGGTCGTTTTCAGGGTCACCATAGAGCTGGCCGAAGAAGTCGTCGAGCGTCATCAGGCCGAGGGCCATGAGTAGGGTTTGGTCACGGTAGTAACCGGAACGGAAGTCGCCTCTTTTCCAAGCCTTGGCCAAAGCCACCTGGGCCACCTCCTTGCCGTCGCCGATGATGCCAAAATTGGCTTTCCCGCTAAGCGCTTCTTTTCGTGCGAGGGTACTGGCCTCCCGGCTCAGGCAGCACATTCGGAAATCACGGATAACCTCTTGGCGATAGGTCTCCGGTATATTGTTTTGCTGTGCAGAACGGGCGATGGGGCGGGAAAGGGTTTGTGTTTCGGCCATGTCAACGGATATCGTGGATTGGGCAAATATACCTCGCACCGCAAGGTGCGAAGCCGCTTTTGTCATACTGAGCGCTGCTAATCAAAATAACAGGCCGAAGACCATGCACAAAACCTCGCAGCGCGAAGTATAACTGGAAAGTAGTCTCAGGCATGTTTGATTTTCAGGTTTCAAACCTGTTTTTCGGAACTGCGCAAAGGTACAATTTTTATCCAGCGCGGTTTTTTTCACGGAGGCTGCTTCCCATTGCTCCAGATTAATTTTTTGGGCTGCTGAACTTGTCACCATTTTTTTTGCCCTAATTTTGCCCACCCGAACGAAGCCGATAATTTTTTCACCACCAAAACAACGACCCGCGTATTATGTCACACGAACCAACCGTACGGTACAGCGACGAAGAGCTGGAAGAGTTCCGGGTGCTGATCGAAGACAAAGTCGTCAAGGCAGAAGAAGAACTTGCGTTTACCCAGCGGCAAATTGATGAACTCAACGAAAACGGGTTCAACCAACAAGGCGGCGACTGGTACGACGACTCCACAGCCCACACCGATCTGGAGCTGCTCCAGCGCATGTCCTTGCGCCAACTGCGCCACGTACAAGACCTGCGCAACGCGCTATTGCGCATCAAAAACAAAACCTACGGCATCTGCACCGTGACCGGCCAACTTATTGACAAAAACAGGCTGCGCCTCGTCCCCCACGCCACCAAAAGCATGGAGGGCAAGAGTATGACCGGAAGCAGCAAGGAGGTAAACACTGGCAGCTCGAACAACGGCGATTTTTTTGTGGACGACGAGGAGCGTCCGGCACCCAAGCCTATCGGCGACAAAGTGCGCCTGCCTTCAGGCAAACGCCCCCCTGCTGGCGGCGACGAATGGGAGATTGGCAGCGAAACGATGGAGGGTGCCGATGGCTACACCACGAACAAATACAACCGGGACGACGACGAATAAGGCCTGTTTGACCAAAATGTCGAGGGCTGCCGATCTACTTGTGATCGGCAGCCCTCGTTGTTTATACTTCGCACTGCGAGGTTTTGTGCATGGTCATCGGCCTACTATTTTGATTAGCAGCCCTTAGCATGACAAAAGCGGCTTCGCACCTTGCGGCGCGAGGTATATGTACCGGTTTTCAATGGCCAATACGCGACAAGGTTTTCATCGGAATGGCCGATGACATGCCTATGTTCTGGTTCCCATTCTCCAGTTTGGCTAAGCTCGAAACCAATTCACCGATTTCGTCATAACGAAACTTGCCAAAGACGCTTACTAAGCCAAACTCAGTGGGCGACTTGGCCAGTACCACGATTTTGCGCACGGCATTCCCGCGCTCCAAGGCGTACACCCAAAATCGCTTATCCCGCTCACGAACGGTGATCAGTTGTTCGAGGCCGTTGCGTTCAGCTTTTTGCATAAAACCTTTCAAATCCGTGTCTGTAACAGGGCTTTCGCCGTTTTCAAAAGCGAGCACGCGCACCTTGTGTACCTTGCGCAGCAGATCGCGTTCGGCTTGTTCACCCACAAACCACGAACCTGCGTGAATCAACATACGCGGCACCGAGAAGGAAATAGCCCCATCGTAATCCTTGTATTTCCAGTACAGTCCCATGTCCTGTGCTTGCAAGCCAAGGGCGGGGAGTATCAATGTCAGAGCGAAGATCGTGCATCTCATTTTTCTTTGTTTTTTAGTTTGTCCAAGTGTTTCACGCCTTCGAAGTCTAAGCCTTTAGTCAGGCTGGAAATTTTGTCGAGGTCAATTTTGCCGGTCAGGCTCATCAATGTGAATTTGTCGGGTGCCCCCACCAATAACAGGAGCTCATTGATGATGTTGCCGCTTTCCTTGACCCAAATACGAACATTCTCTTTGCCGTCGCGCACCGTAACCAATTCTTCGTACTCTGCCGCAGGTACTTTTCCGAGGGCTTCTTTGTACAACGAGTTGCCATTCTCGATGGCTTCAGCGGCCAGCACGCGCAGCCCCTTGAGGCCGCCGATCACCTCACGGAATTTCTCCCATTCAGGGTCATCGGCGCTGATCTTGGAAACGATGTTGAACATCTTGGGGCTGACGAACACCACGGTGAAGCGCTCGTCGTCCATGTAGGTGGCAAAAAATCGGTTGATCGCGTCGTTTTGCGCCGATGCCAGAGCCGAACAAACGAACAGGCTGAAAAACAAAATCACTCTTTTCATAGATAAAAAAGGTTAGAAAGTTAGAAGGTTAGGGGGGGCGGTTGGGGCATTTCTGGTTCGAAAGTAGTAGGGTTGTACAACCTCCTAACCTTCCAACCAGAAACCCTTTAACCATTTACCCCCCGAATCGCTTGATCAAAATGTCCACGTGCTCCACTTCCTGGAAGCCTTTTTCGAGGGTTTTGGTGCTTTTGTTCATCTTGGTAGACACAAGTGCCAAGGCAGCTCTTATTTCGGCCAGTGCCTCTTCCGGGTCTTCGCAGGTGTCTTCCTTTGCTAGGACAACTGAGTCGGCGCGTGGAGTAATCCGTTTTCTTTTCGGGCTGGCAGATGTTGGTTGGGCCTGGGTTGTGGGTTCTATTGGTTTAGCAACTTGCTGCATTCCCGGTGTTGTAAGGGCAGTTTTTTCTACTGGTTTGTTTTGGGTTATGACTGGATCAGGCTGTTTTTGCCCTATCCAAAAGCCCGCTACCAGCAGCAAAACGACCGCTGCAGCGGCTGCGCGATACCGCCAAAAGCGCCAGCCGGGCCGGACGACCCGAATCTTATCGGGCATCCGAGAGGCCTGTTCAGCACGAAGCGCCCGGAACAGGGCGGCATCCCGTTGGAGGTCTTCCGGTATGTTTTCGTTGGAAAAAAAAGCCTTGAGACGGCGCTCTTCTTCGAGCGTCGTTTCGCCCTCCCAGTAGCGGTTGAGCAGGCTTCGGATATCCGTTGTGTCTTTCATTGTTGGTCGGTTATGCGCCGACGGCGGAATGCGCTTCCACCGCCAGCATTTTTTCTCGAACGGCCTTTCGCGCCCGGTGCAGGCCCACTTTCACTTGCTCCATCGAAATGTCGAGCACTTGGGCAATTTCTTCGTAGCTCAATTCTTCCACGTCGCGAAGGTGCATGACCAAACGCTGTTTTTCGGGCAAGGCCTGCATCAGTCGGCGGGCCTGTTCGGCCAAATCGCGGGTTTCCGTGGCCCAAGCCGAATCGGCCCCGGCGGGTTGTGTCGAAAGGCTATCCAATGGGACGGTACGGCGGCGGGCGTTTGCCCGGACTTGGTCCAGCGAGCGGTTTCGCGTCAGACTCATGCACCAGGCTTCCCAGTTGGACACATCCGCCGATTTCGCTTCGGGCGATTTCCACACGCGCTCCAATACTTCTTGCACCACATCTTCGGCTTCCGAGCCGCAGCCCGTGATGCGCAGGGCAAAACGGTACAGCTTGTGCCGGATCGGGTACACCTGTTCGTGGAAGATCGTCCAATTCATGCGTGGGTGGCGTAGGTCGGAAAGGGCCAGTGGGGTGGGTTCCTAAGGCAAGACGGGCAAAAAAACAAGATGTTACAGCGCAGAAAAATTTTTCTTAAAAAACCAAAGCACGTTTGCGCTAACGCGCGTTATGTGTGAAACAACTTCGCTTATGAAAAATATTTTCCTGTTGCTCGGACTGTCCGTTGCCTTCTTTCTTTCTTGCAATGAGTCCGCCCCCTCCTCTGAAACAACTGCAACCGACCAGCCTTCCTACTCCGAAGCCGTGGCCGGGTTGCGCCTCAACCTCCAGGCCAATCCCGAATGGTCGTTCCAAAACTTGCGCCTGTACCCGGTTCTCGCCGAGGCGGGCATGCTCCAAACAAATGCCCTCCCAACACTGAAAACACTGGCCGAGGCCATGGAAACGGCGGGATTCCGAGTCACCGAACGCAAACAGTTTGGGCGTGAAGAGAGCGCATGGTACAACGCCCTGACCGTGCAAAACAAAACACAGGACACGATTTTCCTGATGGCTGGCGACGTTGTGACGGGTGGGAACCAAGACCGCGTCATCGCACACGACGATGTGGTGCTGCCCGGTTCGCTAAAAAACATCGAAGTTTTTTGTGTCGAGGCGGGCCGTTCGACCTACTACAACCCGACTGCCCCAGAGTCGGAAAAACGCGTTGCTGCTTTCAAAGGGTACTACAACGTGTGCAGCCCGGCGGTACGCAAGGCTGTATACAGTGGCAACCAAAATGACGTGTGGGGCGCGGTGGGCAAGGTAACCGAGGCCAACGAGGCCACATCCAGCACCCAAACCTACGCCGCCCTCGAAACCGACAACGACAAAAAGGAGCAGCGCGAAGCCTGCCTACGCTTTTTCGAGGGCAAATTTTCCAACCAGCCCAATGCTGTGGGCGTAGTGGCTATTTGCAATGGCAAGGTCGTGGGCGTAGATATTTTCGGTCAGCCTGACTTGTTCCGGCGGCAGTTCAAAGCACTGTTGCATGGTTTTGCTACCGAAGCCGGCGTAGCCGGTAAAGAGCAAGCACCCGCCCATGAAGCAGCGGAGAAGGCCTTTCGGCAAGTTGCCCGCGAGGCGAAACAATCGAGCCAGGGCAGCCAACAGGTCGGCAAGTATTCCCTCGGTGACGCGTGGGTACACTTGCACAGCAAATAAGTCTGTTGGCTGTTGGCTGTTGGCTGTTGGCCGCCTTACTTTCGCGCATCTTTCATCAACATTGTTCAAAACGTAAATGTCCAAAGTCCTCATCATTGGCGCAGGCGGCGTGGGTCGCGTGGTCGCCTACAAGTGTGCGCAGCACCGCGACGTATTCGGCGATATCCTCTTGGCCAGCCGCACTAAAAAGAAATGCGACGCAATCGCAGCCGCCATCCACCAAGCGTACGGCGGCAAAAAAATCAAAACCGCCAAAGTGGATGCCGACAACGTGGAGCAGACGGTGGCGCTGATCCGTAAATTCCAGCCCGATCTGGTCATCAACGTCGCCCTACCCTACCAGGACCTGCCCATCATGGATGCCTGCCTCGAAACCGGCGTTCACTACATGGACACGGCCAACTACGAGCCGAAAGAGGTGGCCAAGTTCGAGTACTCATGGCAATGGGCCTATCAGGAGCGCTACAAGAAGAAAGGCATCCTGGCCCTGCTCGGTTGCGGTTTTGACCCCGGCGTGACCAGCGTGTACACGGCTTACGCCAAAAAACACTACTTCGACGAGATGCACTACCTCGACATCGTGGATGCCAACGCGGGTAGTCATGGTAAGGCATTTGCCACCAACTTCAACCCAGAGATCAATATCCGCGAGGTGACACAACGGGGCAAATACTGGCAAAATGGCCATTGGGTGGAAACCGAGCCGCACGAAATCTGGAAGGACATCAGCTACCCGGAAATCGGCCCCAAACGCTCCTACCTCATCTACCATGAGGAATTGGAGAGCTTGGTCAAAAATTTTCCGACGCTCAAACGCGCCCGTTTCTGGATGACCTTCAGCGAGCAGTACCTGACCCACCTTCGTGTGATCCAAAATATTGGCATGGCTGGCATCGAGCCTGTACGGTACAAAGGCGTGGACATTGTGCCGCTTCAGTTTCTCAAGGCTGTTTTGCCCGCTCCTGAAGAATTAGGCGAGAATTACACCGGCTTTACCAGCATCGGTTGTCGAATCAAGGGCATTAAAGGCGGAAAAGAGCACACCTATTATGTATGGAACAATTGCTCCCACCAAGCCGCCTACAAAGAAACCGGCACCCAAGGCGTGAGCTACACCACTGGCGTGCCCGCCATGATCGGGGCGCGCATGATTCTTGAGGGCAAATGGAGCGGCAAGGGTGTGTTCAATGTGGAGGAATTCAACCCCGACCCGTTCATGGACCGACTGAGCAAAGACGGACTGCCCTGGCATGAAAAAGTGGACATAGATTTGGAAATGGATTGAGAGGTTTCTGGTTAGGGGTCTCTCGCCGCGCTTGGTGTTTTCACCAAACGCACCCAACTCACAAGTCATACGCACGCGTTTGCGTTTGGTGAAAACACTAAGTGCGGCGAAATTTAATTCCGGTCGGTCAGAATATTTGGCGAGCATTCCCCATTATTTTCTGGAAAATTATTTTTTAGGTTTTTTTAAACAGATACCACGTCGTACTTTTGCCGCCGGTTTCAAAAGAGCCTCTCCTGACGTGGATATGACAGCCATTCGAAAGTACTGGATCGCCTTGATTTTTAGCGGCTTGAGCACATTTGCTTTTGCCCAGAACGACCACGGCACGCACGCTACGGGTCAAAACGAGCAACAGGGCACTCCCGAAAGCACTGCTGCCCAACCCGCCGATAGCCACAGCCCATGCGGGCATTCCATTTCGGAAGAAAAAGAATTCAACGCTGGCGACAACGCCGTTCACCACATCGCCGATGCCAACGCCCTGCATATCGTTGGCGACGTGTATTTGCACCTTCCTTGCTTCCTGTACGCGCCCAGCCACGGCTGGACGGTCACAACCACCGCCGCTTTTCACGCCCACCACCACGGGAACGGCACGAAAACCAAAAACGGCTACGTCCTCGTACACGGCAATGTGATGCGCCTCCAAAACCATGCGCTTGCCCAAGGTGAACTGGAGGTCTCCGACTACACCCACGAAGACATAGAAGAAGGCGGCAAAACCAAAACCGTGTACAACGCCATCATCGCAGGCAACTGCGAGCGGCTCGACTCCAAAACCACCTTCGACGGCGGGCTCATGGGCGGCGGCATCACAAGTTTTTACGACTACTCCATTACCCGCAACGTGTTCACCATGTTGCTCACGGCGCTGATCCTGTTTTTGCTGTTCCGTTCAGCTGCGCGGGCTTCCGTTCGCCGCCAGGGCCAAGCGCCAAAAGGTCTGCAAAACGCCATCGAACCGCTGGTAACGTTTATCCGCGACGATGTAGCCAAACCCAATATCGGCCCCAAGTACGAAAAATACATGCCGTACCTGCTGTCGGCGTTTTTCTTCATCCTCGGCCTAAACCTGATCGGCCAAATACCCTTCTTCCCCGGCGGGGCCAACGTGACCGGAAATATCTCCATCACCATCGTGCTGGCCGTACTGACGTTCCTGATTTCCCTTTTCAGCACCAACAAACACTATTGGGAGCACACCTTGTGGATGCCCGGCGTACCCGCCGTGTTGAAAATATTGATCCTGACCCCTATTGAGGTGCTCGGTATTTTCCTCAAGCCCTTCACCCTGTTGCTGCGTCTTTTTGCCAATATCACCGCTGGCCACATCGTGATCCTGAGTTTTGTCAGCCTGATCTTTATTTTTGGCAACGCCGGCGAAAGTCTCGGAGGTTCTTTAGCCGGAGCCGCTGCTTCCATACCGCTCACGTTATTCATGATGACACTTGAGTTGTTGGTCGCTTTCCTGCAAGCCTTTATTTTCACCATGCTTTCCGCTGTGTACATCGGAATGGCTGTCGAAGAACCTCACCATCATTAATGTTGAATGATGAATATGCACACCCCACAAACCAGAAACCCACAAACCTTCATTGATTTTTAACAAACTCAATCATATACAATGTCTTACGCAGCTCTTGGTGCCGGTCTTGCCGTAATTGGCGCAGGTATCGGTATCGGTCAAATTGGTGGTAAAGCCATGGAGGCCATCGCTCGTCAACCCGAAGCATTGGGCGATATTCGCTCGAACATGATCCTCATGGCCGCTCTCGTAGAGGGCGCTGCTCTGGTAGCCATGGTGTTGGCTTTCTTCGTAAAAGCCGCTGGCTAAGAAAAGTCCGGCCGGGCCGGCGCGAAGCGGTTGGCGACGCAACGGCCCGGACTTTTTTACCCACCCCAAACTAATCATTCAACATTCATCACTCATCTTTCGAAAATATGTTGTTCCTCGGAGATTTTTCCGTCATCAAGCCCGAACCCGGTTTGCTTTTCTGGACGACCACCATTTTCTTCATTTTCTGGTTTTTGATGCGGCGTTACGCGTTCGGGCCAATCACGGAGTCATTGAAAAAGCGTGAGGTCGACATCCAGGACTCGCTTGACCAAGCCAAAAAGGCCCGGGAGGAAATGTCGCACCTAAAGGCCGAGAACGAAAAACTGCTGGCCCAAGCCCGCGAAGAACGCGCACAAATCCTCAAGGAGGCCAAAGAAGCCAAGGAAGAGATCATCTCCGAAGCCAAGGAACGCGCCAACGCCGAGTACAAACGCAAAGTAGAAAGCGCCATTCAGGACATCGAAAATCAAAAAATGGCCGCCTTGGTTGATCTGAAAAACACCGCTGGCCGCCTCGCCGTTGAGATCGCCGAGAAAATCCTGCAAAAAGAACTTGGCAACAAAGCCGAACAGGAATCCTACGCCAAGTCGCTGGCCGATCAAATAAAAATGAACTAATTTCCGGTAAAACGGAGGGGTAGCCCACCGTAAACCGTCAACCGACAGGATATGTCCGTTACAAGAATCGCAACCCGTTACGCCAAGTCCCTGCTGGAACTGGCCATCGAGCAAAAATCGGTCGAGCCGGTATACGCCGACATGGACACGCTCCGCTCGGCAGTGAAACACCGCGAGCTGTACATGTTGCTAAAAAGCCCAATCGTACACTCCGACAAGAAAAAAGCGGTGTTGCATGCACTGCTTGAAGGCAAGGTCAGCACCCTCACACTGGCGTATTTAGACCTGCTCGTAAACAAGGGCCGGGAAATGTACATCCCGGAGATCAGCGCGGAACTTGTTCGCCAATACAAGGTGCTCAAACGTATCACTTCCGTGCGGGTAATCAGTGCAATTCCGCTCACCGATACCGTGCTGGACGGTCTTCGAAAAAAACTGTTGGACAACGGACTTACCACTGAAAACTTAGAAATCGAAACCCGCGTCACCCCGGACTTGATAGGCGGTTTCGTGCTCGAATTCGACAACAAGCGCTACGATGCCAGTGTCGCCAACAAATTGGCCGAACTGAAGTCGGAGTTCATGAAAAACCAGTACATCAAGGAAATCTGATTCCTGCCCCCAATCACTCAATCACTCAATCACTCAATCACTCAATAGCAAGTCATGGCAGACGTTCGACCGGAAGAAATCTCGGCAATATTGAAACAACAGCTCTCCGGCTTTGGGGCACAGACCAACCTCGAAGAGGTCGGCTCGGTACTCCAGGTCGGCGACGGTATCGCCCGCGTGTACGGACTCAACAACGCACAATCCGGCGAACTCGTCGAATTTGAAAACGGCACTCAGGCAATCGTGCTCAACCTCGAGGAAGACAACGTGGGCGTGGTGCTCATGGGCTCCTCGGCGGGCATTCGCGAGGGAGCCATAGTAAAGCGCACCGGCAAAATCGCTTCCATCCAAGTCGGCGAGGAATTTGTTGGCCGCGTTGTGAACCCGCTCGGCCAGCCCATTGACGGCAAAGGCCCGATCGGTGGCAAAAAGTACGAAATGCCATTAGAGCGCAAAGCCCCGGGCGTTATTTTCCGCCGCCCCGTGAACGAACCGCTCCAGACCGGTATCAAAGCCATTGACGCGATGATCCCCATCGGCCGCGGCCAGCGCGAGCTCATCATCGGCGACCGCCAGACGGGCAAGTCGGCCATCGCCATTGACACGATCATCAACCAAAAAGAATTTTATGAGCGCGGCGAGCCGGTGTACTGCATCTACGTCGCCTGCGGCCAAAAGGCCTCCACGGTGGCTCAAGTAGCCCGCACGCTCGAAGAATACGGTGCCATGGCCTACACAGTCATCGTTTCGGCCTCTGCCTCCGATCCGGCCCCGCTCCAGTTCTACGCTCCGTTCGCCGGTGCCGCCATCGGCGAGTTCTTCCGCGACACAGGCCGCCCGGCGCTCATCATTTACGACGACCTCTCCAAACAGGCCGTTGCCTACCGGGAGGTATCGCTGCTGCTTCGCCGCCCGCCGGGCCGCGAGGCATACCCGGGCGACGTGTTTTACCTGCACAGCCGCTTGCTTGAGCGTGCCGCTAAAGTCATTGACGACCAAAAGGTTGCCATTCAAATGAACGACCTCCCGTCCAGCCTCGTGGAAGCGGGTTTGGTGAAAGGCGGCGGCTCGCTGACGGCACTGCCGATCATCGAAACACAAGCCGGTGACGTGTCGGCGTACATCCCGACCAACGTGATCTCTATCACCGACGGCCAGATTTTCTTGGAATCCAACTTGTTCAACGCCGGTGTGCGCCCCGCCATCAACGTGGGTATCTCGGTGAGCCGCGTAGGCGGCAATGCCCAGATCAAGTCCATGAAAAAAATCGCCGGCACACTCAAACTCGACCAGGCTCAGTACCGCGAGTTGGAGGCATTCTCCAAGTTCGGCTCCGACCTCGACGTTGCCACCCAAGCCATTTTGGCCAAGGGTGCCCGCAACGTGGAAATCCTCAAGCAGCCGCAGTACAGCCCGGTAACCGTCGAAAAACAGGTCGCCATCATCTACCTCGGCACCAACAACCTGCTGCGCGACGTACCGCTCGACAAGGTGCGCGAGTTCGAAGAACTCTTCCTGATGAAAATGGAGCAGGAACTCCCCGATGTTCTGGAAGAGCTGCGTAAGGGTAAATTGGATGAAGGCAGCCTCGCCAAACTCAAGCAAGTGGCCGCAGGCCTCACTGGACAATACAAAAAATAATGATGAATGATGAATGATGAATGATGAATTGGCTGTGCCGCATCATTTATCATTCATCATTCATAATTCATCATTCCGAATTATGGCAGGTGGTTTAAAAGAAGTACGCGAACGCATCAAGTCGGTCATTTCGACGCAGCAGATCACGAAGGCCATGAAAATGGTTTCGGCGGCCAAGTTGCGCAAGGCGCAAAACGCTATCGTGCAGGTGCGCCCTTACTCAGACCGGCTGAATCGTATGTTGTCCAACATCCTGTCGAGCCTTGACGGTGATGCCACAACCTCTTTTGGTAAGGTGCGCGAGGTAAAAAACGCCCTTATCGTGGTGGTCACCTCCAACCGGGGCCTGTGCGGCGCGTTCAACACGAACATCAACAAAGAAGCCCTTGCACTGATCAACGGCAAATACACCAAGCAGCGCCAGGAAGGCAAGGTTACGGTCCTGTTCATTGGGAAAAAAGGCTACGATTACTTCCGCCGCCGCTACACCGACCTGAACTACAATACCGATTTTGTGAGCCTGTTCAGTAACTTGGAATACGAGCACTCCAGCCCCGTAGCCAAAGGGCTGATGGAGTTGTTTGCTACTGGCAAGTACGACGCTATCGAGATCGTGTACGGACGTTTCAAAAACGCTGCCATGCAATTTCCGACAGCCGAGCAATGGCTCCCGGTAGCCAAATTGGAAAACACGGGCGGCTCCAAAAAACGCGCCGACTACATTTTCGAGCCGGATCAGCAGGAACTGCTCGAAACGCTTATCCCGAGCATTCTCCAGTTGCAATTTCACAAAACCCTGCTCGATACCCACGCTAGCGAGCACGGTGCCCGGATGACGGCCATGGACAAGGCATCGGAGAACGCCGAGGAACTGCTCAAAAACCTGCGCATCAACTACAACAAAGCCCGCCAAGAGGCTATCACCACCGAACTCGGCGAGATCGTCGGCGGTGCTGCGGCCTTGGAGGGCAACTAAGACTATTTTTTTTTGTTTTTTTTCAGCCCGGTGCGCGTTGTGCGTGTCGGGCTGTTTCGTTTTGCGTATTCGGGCAGATTAGCCTTACATTTGTAGGCACTTTTGCAATACACCTTGGCTCTCTTTTGCTCATCATGCTCGATCATCTCGAAATTCAGAACTTCAGACTTTTTGAAGAACTCAGCATAAACGGGCTGAAACGGATCAATCTTTTTACCGGGAAAAACAATGCCGGGAAGACGGCCTTGCTTGAGGCCCCGGCGCTCCCCAACTTTGTCGTCCGGAACTGGCCCGTCCGATCTACGGCGGGCAATCACGAGCTGCCGCTCGCGCATTCGTCCGTAGCGCGGGCGGATTCCTTCGGAATGACAAAGGGCAACGCTCACAGCCGCCGGCTCACTTGCCGTACCATCTGGTCTTTCCAGTCCGAAAATGTTCCGGCAAGGATATGCTCGCGTGCCGTGCGCACAAGCCAGAGGTAGAACGCCAGGTTTTGCAGCGAGGCCAGTTGCATACCGAGGATTTCCTCGTTGACGAACAGGTGGCGTAAGTAGGCACGACTGTGCGTCTGGCTGGTGGGCGCAGGACATTGGGCATCAATGGGATCGAAACAATCTTTCCAACGCGCGTTTTTGATGTTCACGATGCCTTCTGCCGTGTACAACATGCCGTGGCGGGCATTTCGGGTAGGCAGCACACAGTCGAACATATCAATGCCGCGGGCAATGCACTCCAAGATGTTTTCCGGAGTACCCACGCCCATGAGGTAGCGGGGACGATCGGCCGGCAGAATTTCCGTCACCAATTCCGTCATGGCGTACATGTCCTCCACGGGTTCGCCCACTGAAAGCCCGCCGATAGCGTTGCCCTCCAGCCCGAAGGAAGCGATTGTCTCCGCAGAGATTTTGCGCAGTTCCGGGTATGTACTGCCCTGCACGATGGGAAACAGCGTTTGGACGTGGCCGTACAGCGGCTCGGTCGCATCGAACCGGTCAGCGCAGCGCCGCAGCCAGCGGTGGGTGAGTTCCATCGAGTTTTTCGCATAGCGGAAATCGCAGGGATACGGCGTACACTCGTCGAAGGCCATCACGATGTCAGCACCGATGACGCGCTGGATATCCATCACGCCCTCCGGGGTGAACGTGTGCTTGGAGCCGTCAATGTGGCTCTGGAACGTGACCCCTTCCTCCTTGATCTTGCGCCGGTGCGCCAGCGAGTACACCTGATAACCGCCACTATCGGTCAGGATAGGCCGTTTCCAGCCATTGAAACTGTGCAGGCCTCCGGCGGCCCGCAGCGTGTCCAGCCCCGGGCGCATGTACAGGTGGTAGGTGTTGCCGAGGATGATCTGCGCCGACACGTCCCGCTCTAATTCATGTTGGTGAACAGCCTTGACGGTAGCCGCCGTGCCTACAGGCATAAATATCGGTGTCTCGATCGGGCTGCGGTCGGTTGCGACCAGGCCCGCTCGGGCGCGGGATTTGGAGTCAGTTTTTAATAAGTCGAACGTCATTTTGGGTAGATTGATGGCGCTTTGAGGCATGTTGCCGGGCATTTTCAAATTCACTATAGAGGCGCGGAGGTTTTTCAAAAAAATGATTCATCTGTTTTAAGGCTGTTCGCCGCGCAATCTTAAGCCAAATTTGGGCTTCGTGTTTACAAAAAAATTTTTCACCAAAAAAAACTGTACCTAACCGAGCAAAACTCCAAGCGCTACTGTGCCACTAAAAAACTCCGCGTACTTTTGCCCGCAACAAAAAGCCGGCGGAGCACGGCCATCAGCAAACGGAATGACACAACAGGAACTGCTTGACCTTTTAGAAACCGACTTGCGCGAGTTGCTGGCCGATGTGCGCTCCAAAATAGCGGTGTTGCCGCTCGAAAAACTGCACCAGCGTCCCGCACCGGAATCTTGGAGCATTTTGGAGACCGTCGCGCACCTCAACCGTTACGCCGATGACTACCTGCCTCGGCTGCACCGGGCAATTCACTTGGCCAAAGCCCGCCGTTGGGCACCCGCCGATGAGGTGCGCTATACCGGCAGAGGTCGCCGCTTGTTGCGCCGCGCCGATTCGTCCAACGGAAAAGCATTCAAAAGCCCCAAACGCTACGATTTCCTGAACCAACCCCTCGGCCAGGACGTAGTGAAAGCCCTCATCATCAACAGTGAACAACTGCTGCGCGTAGTGCAGGAAGCCCAAAAGACTGACCTCAACCGACCAACCATACCCAAGGCCAATGCTTGGTTTGGCCGCTATACTCTCGGAAACCTGTTGGAATTTTTGGTGCTCCACAAGAAAAAACACGTGTCCCGAATCCTGTCGCACATTTAGCAAACCGCCCAACAGCATGACATACCTGCGTCCGAAGTTTCGCCACCCCGAACTGCCCCGCAACGACCGCGGATTCACCCGCCAGCATTACGAGGGTGCCCTGTCCACCCTGTGCGCCGGCTGCGGGCACGACTCCATCAGCGGGGCCATCATCCAAGCCTGCTTCGAACTGGCCATCGAGCCGCACCGGCTGGCCAAATTGTCGGGCATCGGCTGCTCGTCCAAAACACCGACCTACTTCCTCGGCAATTCCCACGGTTTCAACTCCGTACACGGGCGCATGCCCTCGGTGGCCACGGGTGCCAACCTCGCCAACCGCGACCTGATCTACCTCGGCGTATCGGGCGACGGCGATACGGCATCCATCGGCATGGGCCAGTTCGTACACGCCCTTCGCCGAAACCTCAACATCACCTACATCGTGATGAACAACGGCTGCTACGGCCTCACCAAGGGCCAGGACTCCGCCACCGCCGACGAAGGCTCTATCAACAAAACCGGAGCGGCCAACCCCTTCCAGTCCATTGATCTGGCCGGTATGGCTATGGAACTGGGTTGCACCTTCGTGGGGCGCAGTTTTTCGGGCGACAAAGAACAGCTCATCCCCATGATAAAAGCCGCCATCGCTCACGAGGGCTTCGCGTTCATTGACGTGCTCTCTCCCTGCGTCACGTTCAACAACAACAAAGGCTCCACCAAGTCCTACGATTATGTGCGCGAGCACGTGGAAGCCACCGCCGCCGTGGACTATGTGCCCGTGAAGGCCGAGATCACCACGCAATACGCCGAGGGCACCAACAAAGTGATCCGCCTGCACGATGACTCGCACGTCACCCTCAACAAACTATCCCCCGGTTGGGACCCCAGCGACCGCAGCCTCGCCTTCGAGCGCCTTCACGAGGCCCGCGCCAAGGGCGAAATCCTGACCGGAATCATCTACCTCGAACCCCAAACTCGCGACCTGCACACCATGCTCAATACGGTGGATCGCCCCCTAAATTCGTTGCGCGAGGAAGACCTCTGCCCTGGAATGGCGGCATTAGACATGATCAATGCAGAAAACAGGTAAATATTAATGATGAATGATGAATGATGAATGATGAATGGTCGGCCAATTCATCATTTATCATTCATCATTCATCATTATTTTAACAATGC
>JBEBHD010000043.1:0-26089 GCA_040080915.1 Saprospiraceae bacterium | reverse complement strand
GTCGTCGGCGGCGTTGAACTGGTACAGCCGGTTGTTTTTCAGGCAGTACAGCCCTTCGCCGTAGGTGGCTATCCACAGCCCGCCGGAGCGGTCGGCCGCAAATGCCGTGATCGTTTTTTTGGGCAGGCCCTCTTCAGGCGACCAAGGCTGAAGGCGGGCGGCAAACCGGCCCTGGCCATCGGACTGGATGAAAAAAGCGCTGTTGATGGGCAGGTGACCGATGGTGCCGTTGCGGAAACCGACCCAGATACGGCCCTCCCACTCGAACAGGGCGCTGATAGGGCCGGACATGGAATCGGAGCGCGAAACGGGGTGGAATGCCTGCCCATCGTACCGGTACAGGCCATTCAGGGAGCCGAACCAAAGCCAGCCTCGGCTGTCCTGAAAAACGGTGGTCAGGCGCACATTGCCCATGTCTTTGGTCTCGTGCGGCCGAAAAACGGGCGTTTGTGCCCTGGCGGCCCAGCAAAAGAGCAGGCCGAATAGTATGGAGGACAGTTTTGGCACGGGATTCAGTTTTTGGCAACTTGGGGGCTGCGAACGAGAACCGCTTCTACGGAAACCGCGATTTCCTCGGCTATTTTTTGGTAAACGATCTTGGGTATCGAGATGTCGTGATCGGTCAGAGGCACTGTGAAAAGTGCTTGAACGCGGATTTTGTCGTCGCGCAGTTCCAGGGTGCCCTTGATGATGCGCTCCTGCTCTATGCCGTGGATCGTGAGCTTGCCCTTGGCCCGCACAGGGTAGGAGCCGTTTTTTTGGAAATCAATTTCTTCGATAATTTTTCCCGCAAAACTGGCCTTGGCGTGTTCGGAGGTTTCCAAATAGTTTTCGTTGAAATGGTTGCGTTGGAGCGGGCTGTTGAAGCCATCGAAGGTGGCGATGTCCACCGTCCACGCGAAGGTTTTTCGCTCGGTGTCGAGGATGCCGCGCAGTTTGTTGCTTTTTGCCTGGATGAACTCGAGGGGGGCATCGGATGTGAAAATAACGGTGCCGTTGTCGCAGCGGTAAATGTTGTCGTCAGGCTGAATAAGCCACGCGCTCAAGGCGAGTAAACCGAACAGAAGAATTGATTTTAAGGCCACGTCTTTTTTTGGGTGTGAAAATACGGCGATAGCGGGACAATACCTGCCGGGCAACCTGCCGAGCGGGCATTTTTCCTGGCTGAAGCTACCCGTTCGGGCGCTGATTGTTCCCGTTCGGAAAAACGGAAGCAACCAGATTGTCACTACTCTCGTTCTTGGCCGAAAGTTTTAAAAAAAACAACGCCATGCGCTTCTTCATCTTCATGCTTGTAATCATCAGTTTTTTTGGGCCGGGCTGCAAACACGACTCGCTCTTTTCTGGCGGCACCGATCCTTACCCCGATCCCGTGGATACTCTGGACCCCGGCATTGACTCCACCGGCTGGCCCTGCGGCCCGGACACGGCCTATTTCAAAAACCAAGTACTTCCGTTGCTGATTTCGCAGTGCGCCATGGCAGGCTGCCACGACGCGTTGACACACGAAGACGGTGTGATCTTGACGGACTACCAGAACGTGATCGCTACGGGTAAGGTCAAGCCGTCCGACCCCAATGGCAGCGACCTGTACAAATCCATCATAGCCACCAGCGCGAGCAAGCGTATGCCACGCCCGCCCGCAGCACCGTTGAGCGCCGAACAAAAAGAACTGATCCGAAAATGGATCGCTCAAGGCGCAAAAAACAACGAATGCAATGAAAACTACGGCGCTTGCGACACGACCGGCGTGACCTATTCCAATTTTGTCGGGGCGCTGATGGCCAACCAATGCACAGGCTGCCACGGGGGAGCGTATACCTACGGGAGCTTGCGCCTCACGACGTACGCAGAAGTCAAGGCCAGTGCCCAGAGCGGCAAATTGTACGGGGCAATTGCCCGACAGCCAGGCTATGTGGCGATGCCGCAGGGCGGTGCAGCGCTGTCGTCATGCTTTGTTTCCAAGGTAAAAAGTTGGGTGGATGCCGGTATGCCGCAGTGATGAGGTGTACCCCCTCAAAACAACGACAGCTGCTCCGTTTTGTGCTTTTGGTGGAGGCTGAGATCGTACTCCGGCATTTTTCGGTCGGTGAAGTATTTTTCACGGGCCAGCCGGAACTGGTCGCGGATGATCTCGGCTATTTTTCCCTCTCCGCGCATGCGCAGGCCGGGGCGGGAGTCGTGCAGGTTGCCACCGTGCGCCTCGCGAATTTTGTTGAGCACCTTATCGGCCCGGTCGGGCATGGTTTTGCGCAGCCAGTCCTCGAACACGATACCCACATCACCGTTGAGGCGCACCATGGTGTAGCCGATGCCGAGGGCGCCGCGGTCGGCCACGGCCTTGGCCATGCCCAGTATTTCATGCTCGTTGAGGCCGGGAATGATGGGTGCCAGCATGACGAACACGGGCACTCCGTTGGCTGCGAGGGTTTCCACCGTTTTCAGGCGCTGGGCCACCGTGGCCGTGCGCGGTTCGAGGTACTGGCGCAGTTCCTCCTGCAGGGTGGTGATACTGACGGCCACATGCACGAGCCGTTCGGCGGCTAATTGTTTGAGCAAATCCAGGTCGCGCAACACGAGGCTGTTTTTGGTGATGATGCTCACGGGGTGGCGGTATTTCCAAAACACCTCGAGGCAGGCGCGCGTGATGCCAAACTTGCGCTCAGCGGGCTGGTACACATCGGTGTTGCCAGCGAACATAACCGGCGAGGCTTTCCACGATTTTTTCTTCAGCTCTTTTTCCAGCAGTTCTGCGGCATTGCGCTTCACGAGTATTTTTTGCTCAAAATCAAGTCCGGCGCTGAAGCCCCAGTACGGGTGCGTGTTACGGGCGTAGCAGTAGATGCAGCCGTGCTCACAGCCTTGGTAGGGGTTCATGCTCCAGGCGGCGGGAATGTCGGTGCTTTCCACCCAGTTGAGGATGGTTTTGGGATGGGTTTCGAGGTATTCAGTGCGCAGGTCGGCTTCCTCCCAGTCGTCGGCGAGCAAGGCCCAGTCCACGGGCTGCTCGTCGCGCACGACTTTTTCGTACTTCGATGTGGGGTTGATCTGGGCACCGCGGCCGCGGAGGTAGGGTGGTTGTTGTGGCATGGCCAGAGAGGGTGGTGGGCAGGGCGTTACTGGACCACGGGTTTTGCCAAAACGGCGATGGCTGAAAGGGCAAAACTGGGCAACACGGGGGCAGCGGAACATACTTCCTCGCCCCGGGCAAACGGTCATGGAGTCCAGATGGTCGTGTACGGTTTGGAGTTCGGGGAATATGTGCCAGACGACCTTTACCCCGGCGTTTTCGTAGTCGCGCAATTTGCTGTGTATGCGGTTCATCTGATCGTTGCCGGAGATGATTTCGATGACAAAATCCGGGACTTGGTTTTAGCCTGTGGCTACGGCGGACATAGGTGGTTACGGATTGTGATTTTCGGTGAGCAAAAGTATGGAAAATCTGTGGTGAAAAATATTTGCCGTAACAGGTGCTGTGTAGTTGCGCCAATGCGAACGAAGTTGTGTTTTCAAACAAGGCTCCGACAAAAGCAACGCAGGCGCTTCGATGCTGAACGCTGAAATTTTATTTTGCTATCAGTCTTGCACGCTCCAAATGCACGCCATACCTTTCGGCGCTGCGAGGTATAAATCCAATGAGACAATTGCCAACCATTCAAGCGCACTGAACGCCCCCGCTGCCGGGATAGACTCCGACGCGGGGGCGTTTCTTAGAGCGTGTGCCGCGCTGAAAAAATAAATGGTGGATGCCGGAAACCACATCAAAAAACGGGGCGCAACCGAAAAGCCAGACGAGTAGGGAAAACACTAAATCGTTTAATTTTTTAACCAATGGATGCACAAAAAGTAGATATGTTCATCATGGCCAATGGCAAGTTTTTCGAAGCCCACCATGTGCCGCAAATCCGGGAGCGCCTGCTCCTGTTGGACGACTCCCAGTGGGGCATGGTTCAAGCCCTCCAGTTCAAGGACCCCACTACGATCCTCATCGTCTCGTTGTTGGGTGGCAGCCTTGGTATTGACCGTTTTCTTATCGGCGACACGGGTCTCGGTGTGGGCAAATTGCTCACCTGTGGCGGCCTCGGCATCTGGGCCATCATTGACTGGTTCATGATCATGGGTGCCACGCGGGAGAAAAACATAGCTTTGCTGCAACAATCGCTGTACTGATGCCTCGGGCCAATTCCAAGATTTACCTTGTTTTGGCCCTTGCCTGCATGGGCGGGTACGCTTGGCTTTACCTCAACCTCTCGATGCCCGATGCCGTGAGCGGCTCCGATGTGGAGATGTGCCCGATAAAGCGCCTGACGGGCGTACCCTGCCCTTCCTGCGGTTCCACCCGTTCGGTGGTTTCTCTGCTGCGCGGGAACGTCGCCGAAGCTGTTTACTGGAACCCCCTGGGTTTTGTCATGGTGCTCGGCCTGTTTGTTTCTCCGATTTGGATGGCTTATGACTATTTCAAAAAGGAACAGACCCTCCTCGTTTTTTACGAAAAGACCGAGGCGTTTTTGAAGAAGAAAAATGCTGCTTGGGCGTTTGCCCTGCTCATCTTGCTCAACTGGATTTGGAATATCATCAAACACCTATGATCACACTTGCACAATTTGCCTACAAACCCAGCGACCACGAGGCCGAAAAAGCCTCGAACAGCTACCTGATGTCGCTCATCGCCGTCATAGCCGGGCTGCCGCTGCCGATCATCAACCTGATAGCCACCTTCATTTTTTACATGGGAAACCGAAACGGCACCTATTTCGTCCGCTGGCACTGCACACAGGCACTCCTGTCGCAGGCCTCGTTGCTGCTTATGAACAGCGCTGGTTTCTGGTGGACGATGTCCATCATTTTCGGCCCCGAAAAGGTGACTAACACGTACCTCTCGTACATCGTCACTGTGTTCTTTTTCAACCTCATCGAATTCATCGTCACCATTTATACCGCTGTCACCGTCCGCAAGGGCATTCACGTGTCCTGGTGGTTTTATGGCGACATCACAAACTTGATCTGCAAACCCAACCATGACCATGAGAAGAATATTTTTTCAAGGCTGTAGCGTCGTCGTACTGTTTTTCGCAGCGTGGTTTGCGCTCCGGCAGGTGGACTGGATGTCGTTCTTCAAAGTCAAACAGGCCACAGAATCGCTAGAAGAAAAATTGGGCGACATATTCTCGGAAATTTTTGGGAGAGACGAACTGTACTCCTCCAGCGTCACGGCTCCCATAGACAGTATCCTAACCCGGCTCTGCACCGAAAATGACATTGACCGCGACCAGATCAAATTGCACATCGTGGATAACGACGAGGTCAACGCCTTCGCCCTGCCCGATAAGCACCTCGTGGTATTCAGTGGCCTCATCCTTTCTGCCGAAAATGAGAGTGAGGTCTGCGGTGTGCTCGGCCACGAACTGGCCCACATCCAATTGGGTCACGTGATGAAAAAATTAGTCAAGGAAATCGGCCTGTCAGTACTGATCTCCATGACCGCCGGCGGCAGCGGCGAGGTCGTGCGCGAGGCCGCGAAAATGCTCTCCTCTTCGGCCTTCGACCGCGAACTGGAGCGCGAGGCCGACATCAAATCGGTGGACTATATGGTCAAGGCCGACATTCGCCCGGAGCCGTTTGCCGATTTCATGTTCCGCCTCAGCGGCGAAGAAACCGAAATAGCCAAAGCACTCACCTGGGTCAGTACGCACCCCGATTCCAAAGATCGGGCGGAGTACATCATCGGCTACAGCAAGAACAAACGCTGCGAGTACAGGCCGGTGTTGTCGGAGGAATCGTGGGAGAATTTGCAGAAGAGGCTGGGGGAAGGGGAATAAAATCTTGTGGACAAGAACCAGTAGATTTGTAAAATGAGACACTTCGCGCTTGTCATGCCCGTGCTGCTGCTGTTTTGCGGCCCGTTGCGTGCTCAGTTTGAGAAAGAAATCCCATCCGGCGGCGGCGGCGACGCGTACAGCCCAGAACCTACGCACTGTCTGACCGACGAGCAGCACGTCGCCATCGCTACCATGCTGGCTGAAAACGAACAAAAGCTGCGCAACCAAGGCCTGATTGGCCCGGAAGATGCGAGCAGCGCGGTCAGTTTTGGCTGGCCGCTCCAGCTCGCACCGGGCTTCAACTGGAACAACTTCGCCCTGATCAGCAATTTCGTGGACCACGCACAAGACCAGACCCTGCTGGACTACAACTGCGGAAACCGTACCTACGATGGCCATCAGGGCACCGATATCGCCCTTTGGCCCTTCCCTTGGTACCTGAAAAACAACAATCTGGCGCAAGTGGTAGCCGCCGAGTCGGGCATCATACTCTTGAAACAAGACGGCAACAGCGACGAAAACTGTACCTGGGGCAATCAGCAGTGGAACGCCATTTATGTGCGCCACGCCGACGGTTCAGTGGCTTGGTACGGCCACATGAAAAAAAACTCCCTGACGAGCAAGAACTTGGGGGATTCCGTGGCCCAAGGCGAGTACCTCGGCATCGTGGCCAGTTCGGGCATTTCCACCGGGCCGCACCTGCACTTCGAGGTGTACCGCCAGCAGCCGTACCAGCCCAGCAACCGCATTGATCCCTATGCGGGCACCTGCAACGGCACCAGCTCCGGCGTTTCGTGGTGGGCCAACCAAGACCCGTACCGGAAACCGACCCTGAACGCAGCACTGACACACAACGCCGTGCCGGAGCATGGGTGCCCATCTGGCAACGAAAACCCACATTTTTCCACCCAATTCGCGCCGGGCGCTGGGCTGCTGTACACCGCCATCTATTTTCGCGACCAACAGCAGGGACAAATCACGACGCTGCGCCTGCGCATGCCGAACGGCTCTCTTTGGAAAAACTGGACGCACACCTCGCCAGATACGTATTCGGGTTCGTGGTGGTGGTGGTCGTGGGCACTCCCGACCAACGGGCCGTTCGGTACATGGGCCTTCGAGGCCACCTCCGAAGGGCAGACGATGGTGCAGCCGTTCACGTACGGCAATATGGTGTCCACCGAATCCGAAGTCCTTGCCCACAGCCTCACACTGGTGCCTAACCCGACGAGTGGTTCATTCCGCGTATCGAGTGCAGAAGATGGCGAATTGCAAGTGCAAATTTTTGATCAGGTTGGCCGATTGCGCTCCGCCCGGCAGGCCCAAACGAATAACGACCTGCCAACGGAGGGGTTAGAGCGCGGGATTTATTTTGTACGCGTTGTGCAGGGTGGGCAGGCGGTTTTGCTTCGGTTGGTGCGGGAGTAGGACTGCCCTTGCCTCCTATCGGTTTTTTTCAAACTTTTTCCTCGCCCCTCGCCTATATTTGTGGCCACTAAAATTTTTCGGCAAATGACGCTCACTGCCATCGAGAGAATAACCGTGCCCGAATTCCGAGAAATGGCCGATTTCGAGGAAGGCTTTTTCTATGAACTCATCAACGGCGAAATCGTGAAACGCTCCTCCCCTTCTACCGGCCACCAAGCGGCCTCGTTCAACCTGGCCCTGATTTTCGGCAATTTTGTCAAAGAAAAAAAATTAGGCCGATGCTTTACCGCCCCCTTCGATGTCGCCTTCGACGAGGAAAACCTCACCCAGCCGGACATTCTTTTTGTCTCCACAGCCAGGGCTGGCATTGTCACGGAAAACTGCGTGGAAGGGGCACCCGACCTCGTGGTGGAAATCCTCTCGCCCGGCACCTTCAAGGCCGACCGCGACGACAAAATGAACCTCTACCTCCGGTTCGGCGTGGCCGAGTACTGGATCGTTGACCCAAAAAACCGCTCCATCGAGGTGTACACGCTCGAATCGAACAAGTACCAGTTGTTTTCCTTTTCCATCGAATCGGGCGAAGTGGTGTCCTTGGTTTTGCCGGGCCTGAAGGTGCCCATCGAACAGGTTTTTGCCAACGGTTAACCTCCGGCCAGTCGCTGTTCCCACCGCCACGTGTCCGCCAGCGCTTCGCGCAAACTCCGCCGGGCCGTCCAGCCCAAACGTTTCCCGGACTTGGCCACATCGGCGTACACAGCCACGACATCTCCCGCCCGGCGCGGCCCGATGCCGTAGTTGAGTTTTTGTCCGGTCACCTCCTCGAACATCCGCACCACTTCCAGCACACTGGCCCCCTGCCCGGTTCCCACGTTGAACACATCGTAGTGGTGCGCGATGCCGGATTGTTGCAGCAGCCGCAACGCCGCCACGTGCGCCTCGGCGAGGTCCATGACGTGGATGTAGTCGCGGATGCAGGTGCCGTCGGGCGTGGGGTAGTCACCCCCAAAAATCGTTATTTGACTCCGCAGGCCCGCAGCCGTTTGGGAGATGAACGGCACGAGGTTGTTCGGTACGCCCAGTGGCAGTTCGCCGATGTGGGCCGTCGGGTGCGCGCCGATGGGGTTGAAATACCGCAGCGACACGACGCGCAAGGGTTTGCCCGCAGCCACTGTATCGCGCAGGATTTCCTCACCTACCTGTTTGGTGTTGCCATACACCGAGGTGGCCGGCAGCACGGGTGATTCCTCCGTGACGGGCAGGGCTTGCGGTTCGCCATACACGGTGCAGGATGAGGAGAAAATCAAGTCCGAAACGCCCATTTCGAGCATGACCTCCAGCAGGGCGAGCAGCGAGCCGAAGTTGTTGCGGTAATAGCGCAGAGGTTCCTTCATGCTTTCGCCCACGGCCTTGAACGCGGCAAAATGAATCACCCCACGGATGTTTTCCCGCTCAAAAACGTCGAGCAGGGCCGCGCGGTCGTTGCAGTCCCGGGCGTAGCAGGGCACCTCGCTGCCGAGGATGCGCCGCAGCCCCTCCAGCACGCCGGGCTGGGAGTTGGAAAAATCGTCAAGCACGACAGGGCGATAGCCTGCCTCGGCGAGAGCCACCACGGTATGGCTGCCGATGAACCCGGCACCGCCGGTAACAAGGATGGATGTTGGTGTCATGGTTTTAAAAAATGAACGGCAAAAGTAGCAGGATACAACCCAGAGTCAAAATCACGTCAGATGCTGATCCCTTCCCAAGAAATTCCATCTAAGCGCCGCACCTTTGCGCCTCATCACGAAATGACCTTAAATCAGGCATGAAACATATCTTTTTCAGTGCGTTTTCCCTTGCTCTTTTCAATACAACCCTTTTCTCTCAAACCACCCTGAAAGGCCGCGTGGAGGCTACCGGCCACGCCGTTGCCGGTGCCATCGTGGCGTTGTCGCCCGCCGGATTAAGCGTCACGACGGACAACCAAGGCCGTTTTCGCTTTGAAAACGTACCTGTCGGCAAACAAACACTGGAGGTCAGCGCTATGGAAGTCGAACCGCTGACACACAAGTTGGAACTCACGTTTGGCGAAACGCTGGAGCTCGTGCTCACGGCTACTCCAGCTCAAAAAACCTTGAAAGAAGTGACAGTGTACGGCAGCAGGGACTTTCGCGGCATCGGGCGTTTGCCGGAGGCCGGTGCGATGCAGGTGAACGCCGGAAAAAAAATGGAAGTGGTACCGATGAACGGCCTTGATGCCAACGTGGCCACCAACAACGCCCGGCAGGTGTTTGCAAAAGTGCCCGGCACGCACGTGTGGGAAAACGACGCGTCCGGCATTCAAGTGAACGTGGCCACGCGCGGCCTCAGTCCCAACCGTTCCTGGGAGTACAATGTGCGCCAAAACGGCTACGACGTGAGTGCTGACCCACTCGGCTATCCCGAGGCCTACTACAACCCGCCCTTGGAGTCTGTCGAAAAAATTGAGGTGATCCGGGGTGCCGCCGGATTGCAATGGGGGCCGCAATTTGGCGGCCTGCTCAACTACCGCCTGCGCTCGGCCCCGGATGACCGCAAGTTCAGTGCTGAAAGCCGACAGACTGCGGGCAGCTACGGCCTGTTCAGTTCGTACAACGCCGTGGGCGGTACCGTGGGCAAATGGGACTACACCGGGTATTTCCACCACCGCAGCGGCGACGGCTGGCGCGATAACAGCCGCTACACCGTCAATCATGGGTTTGCCCGATTGGGCTACCAGTTCTCGGCCAAGTTTCGCGCCGAAGCCGAGTACACCCGGATGTATTACGAGGCCCAACAGGCGGGCGGCCTTACCGATGCGCAATTTGCCGCCGGCGCTCGCCGCTCGAGCCGCGCCCGCAATTGGTTCAGTACCCCCTGGAACCTCGCTTCGGCGCGTTTGCAATACGATTTTTCACCAAAAACCCGCCTTGAACTGAAGCTGTTCGGCCTCGTCGGTGAGCGCAACAGCATGGGTTACGTCCGCGCCATTCAGGTGCCTGATACGGTCAACCTGACCACAGGTACCCACAACCCGCGCCAACTGGATCGAGACGGCTACCGCAACTGGGGCGGCGAACTGCGTTTTCTCACCAATTACCTCCTCGGCGGGCGCGAGCAGACATTTGCCGCCGGGCTGCGCTATTTCGATGGCAGCACCCACCGACAACAACTCGGCCTCGGTGATACGGGATCGGGTTTCAATACCGACTCGCGCGGCGATCGGTACCCGCGCGACCTGACTTTTGGCACGCGCAACGCGGCGTTTTTTGCGGAGCATATTTTCCGGGTAGGCAGCCGGTTTTCCATCGTACCGGGTTTCCGGGTGGAAACGCTGGCGAATGAGGCAGAAGGCCGCTTGAACGTAGGCAGCACGGGAGAGGCGCAGAACATGGTGCCTCAGCAACGCAAGAGGGCATTTTTGTTGGCGGGCTTTGGTGCAGAGTACCACGTTTCGGCCAATTCCGAACTGTACGCGAACATTTCCCAAGCCTACCGCCCCGTGGGTTTTGCCGACCTCACCCCGCCAGCCACCTCCGCCGTCATTGACCCTAACCTGCACGACTCGCGGGGCTGGGTGGCCGATTTCGGCTACCGCGGGCGCTGGATGAACGTGCTAAATTTCGATCTCGGCGTGTTTTACCTGCGCTATGCCGACCGCGTTGGCACCATCGCCCGACTGGCTGGCGACGGCTCCGTGTACCAGTACCGCACCAACCTGAGCACCAGCGTCCATCGGGGCGTGGAAACGTATGTCGAAATCAATCCATTGGCGTTGTTGCGAACCGATCGGCGGTTCGGCACGCTCAACCTGTTCGCTGCTTTGGCCTGGACGGAAGCCCGCTACACCGACCTGCCGGTGACGACGGTCAGCAACGGCGCGATTGTGGAAACAAACCTGCGGGACAAATACGTGGACAACGCGCCGCGTTACATCCACCGCACGGGCGCTACGTTTGCAAAAAATGGAGTTTCGGTCACTTGGCAGATCAGCAGTGTCGGCGCAGTTTTCACCGATGCCACCAATACCGAAGTGCCGTCGGCCAACGGCCAAACGGGCCGGATTGCCGGTTACACGATTCAAGACTTGTCTGCGACCTGGATTTTTCTCGAAAAATACACCCTGCGTGCAGGCGTGAACAACCTCGCAGATGCCCGCTATGCCACGCGCCGGGCAGGAGGTTACCCCGGGCCAGGGCTGTTGCCGGGTGAGGGCCGGGCATGGTATGCGGGGCTGGGATTGCGGTTTTAGGAACGGTGGCAGGCAGCAGTTTTGCTGCCTGTTCCGTTATGAACGCGGACGAAATATACCTCGCACCGCAAGGTGCGAAGCCGCTTTTGTCATACGGAGCGCTGCTAATCAAAATAGTAGGCCGAAGGCCATGCACAAAACCGCGCAGCGCGAAGTATAACGCACCAATTTTGACGTGCCGGTTTTTTTACCTTTGCCGCCATTTTGCACCTTACCACTACCCGAACGCAACAGCATGGAAAACCGCGACAACCTCCTTGGTGTCTTCCAAACCATTTACCGCTGGCGAAAAACCATCCGAAACGTATGCTTGTTGGCCCTTTTGGGCAGTATCGGCATCTCGCTTTTGATGGACAACTACTACGAAGCGAAGACCATTTTTTACCCTGCCAGCCCCCAATTGGCCAATCCCGAGCTCATGTTCGGAAATACGGGCCATGTCACCGACTACTATGGCTCCGACCGCGATCTGGATCGCTTGGCCGAGATCGCCGCTGGCAAAGAAGTGGAGGATTTCATGGTAAACCGCTTCCATTTGTACGCCCACTACGAGATTGATTCCACCGACAAAAAGGGGAGGCACAAGGTGCGCGAGCGTTTCCGCGCCCTGTACGATGCCCAAAAAAACAAAAACGACGCGATTGAAGTGCGAATCGAGGACAAAGACCCGGAACTCGCCGCCGACATGGCCAATGCAGCGCGTGACAAGATCAATTCGATCGGTCAGCGGCTGACCAAGGAAAGCCAGGGAAAACTGCTGAAAGCCTTCGAGGCCAATATTAAGCGCAAAACGGCCGAACTGGACATGTTGGGTGACAGTCTCCAACTGATACAGGCGGAATTCGGCATTTACAATGTGGGCGTGCAAGGCGACCAGATTTCGGAGCAATTGTCCACATCAGAATCCGAGATCGTGCGAAACCGGGCTATTTTGGAGATTCTGGAAAAAGACCCGATGATCCCCCGTGACACCATCACCTACATCAAGGCCAACCTCAGCGCCGCCGAGCATCAGCGCCGTCAGCTCATGTCGAAGGAAACCACGAGCGAAAACATGACCCTCATGCGCTTCAACGAGGGCATGCCCCGTATTTCCATTCTCCAGGACTTGCACTACCAGGCCCGCAAGCAGCTGAGCTACGACATGGAGCGGTACAACCAGATTTTGGCCACCTACAATACTGACATCCCATCGCTGCTCGTGGTGGAATCTGCCGAGGTTCCACCTGTAAAAAGCCGCCCAAAGCGAAGCCTCATCGTACTCGGCGTGCTTATGGCGGCATTTCTGTTCACGGTACTGGCGGCGCTGATTGCTGACGCGTACCGCGACGTGCCGTGGAGACAAATCATTTTGAATGGTGAATGATAAATGATGAATGATGAATTGGCGGCAAATGGGGCACCTGCGAGCGGGCACCTTTTTTCGCACCCGCAGCGCTGGTTGGTGTGGGCCGTGGCGGCCTTGAGTGTGCTTTTCGGTTGTTTGGCACCTGTGCTGGATACGTGGTGGCTGGCGGGCATCCCGGCTATATTTTTGGTGCTTTGGCTGACAGCGGTGGATTTTCGCCGGGTTTTCTTCCTCATGCTCGCCTGCATACCGATTTCTGTTGAAATGGAATTGCCCGGAGGCCTCAGCACCGACCTGCCTTCCGAACCGCTCATGTGGCTGCTCACGCTCGTGGCCGTGGCGTGGTTTTTCCGGCACTGGCGAACGCTGGACGGGCGCATTGTCCGGCACCCGATCACCTTTGCTCTTTTGGCCCACTTGGCTTGGACTTCGGTGGCTGTTGTCAGTTCCACTGATGTGCTGGTGTCGTTCAAGTTTTTGTTGGCCAAGGGCTGGTATGTAGTTGTGTTCTACTTTTTGGCGGCCCATGTCCTGCAAACCGAGGACGACCACAAGCGCCTGCTGTGGTGGTTTTTCGTGCCGCTGCTCCTCACGGTGTGCATCATTTTGGTGCGGCACGCCCCGCACGGGTTTTCGTTCAAGGAGGTCAATTACGTCATGGGCCCATTTTACCGAAACCACGTCATGTACGCCTGCCTGCTCGCCATTTTTCTGCCGTTCGTGTGGTATGGCACCTACTGGTACCGGCGGTATTCGAGCAAGTGGTGGGTATTGGTCGGAGGCATTGCCCTGCTAATCGTGGGCATCAATTTTGCCTACACCCGCGCCGCATACGTTGCGCTCGTAGCAGCAGCAGGCATCTACTGGATGGTACGGCGACGGCTGATAAAAGTGGCCCTGCTGGCGTTTTGCATCGCGTTTGCGGGCCTGGTACTACTCGTGACCAAACGCGACAACTGGCTGGCCTTTGCACCCGACTACGAGCGGGCTGTGTCGCACACCCGATTCGACAACCTGTTGGAGGCTACCACCAAATTGGAGGACATTTCGATCATGGAGCGCGTGTACCGCTGGGTGGCAGCGGCCTATATGATTCAAGACCGACCGTTCACCGGCTTTGGTCCGGGCAATTTTTACTTCAATTACAAAAAATACACCGTCTCCAGTTTCAAAACATACGTGAGCGACAACCCCGAGCGCTCCGGCATCCACAACTACTACCTGATGGTGGCCGTAGAGCAGGGTATTCCGGGGCTGCTGATTTTCCTCGTTTTTTGTTTCACAGTCATGTTTACTGGCCAATTGGCCTACCACCACACGCCCGACCCCAGGCTGCGGCGCGTCGTGGTGTCGGCCCTGCTCGGCTTCACGCTCATCGCACTACTCATGCTGATGAACGACTTCGTGGAGACGGACAAGATCGGCTCGCTGTTTTTTGTTTGCGCGGCTATTTTGGCGAACGCCAGGCGTGGAGAGGGTAGTTGAGGCACGCACACTATTGGGCCGAACGAGCAGTATGATTTGGAAAAAACGAATACCGCATCGCAAAGGCCAACCCCAGGCCCAGGACTACGCCGGTGCCGAGCCAAAGAGCGAGATGCCGGACGGATCGTTCGGCGGGAATGGCAGCCCCGAGGTCAGGCTCGAAATCTTGGTTCGTCGGGTACATTTTGGTTGCACCGGCCGGGCTGACTAATACGAACAGGACAAAAGCGATGGACAGGCAAAAACGGCGGGCTTTCATCGGCAAACAGTTTGCGTGAAAAAAATGCGGTTGTGTGTTTGCCCATCAATACGGTTTTTTGGGGAAAGGTTAGCGGTGATGGCGCTGCAGGGCACGGAGCGGGGCTTCACCGTTTTCCAAGGAGAAAAATTGGTTTACCCGGCATGCACAAAGCGCGTATTTTTGCAAACGATTCAACTACGCAGCATGAAAAAGCGCGACAAAATACTTCGGGAAGCGAAAGCCCGCTTGGTAGCGGCCTTCGGCGACAAGATCAAGGATGTCATCTTGTTCGGGTCGCGGGCGTGGGGTAAGCCGCACCGGTGGTCGGACTGGGATTTTGTGGTGGTGGTTCGGGGGGAGTATGATTGGTCGTTTCGCCGAGCTATTTGGGGCGTTATGGCAGGTATTGACTTGGACTATGATGTTTTTACTCAAACGCTCATCGTTTCCGTGGAGGAATTGAAAAGCACTTATCGCGGCTTTGAACCTGTTTTTGTCAAGGCCTTAAATCAAGGCATGTACGCATGATAACTCCCGAGGAGCGCCGTTATTTGATTTCAATGCGCTTGCAACAAGCGGAAGAGTGCATTTCAGACGCAGAACATTGCGTGGCTGAGGGCCGGTTGGCAGTGGCGACTAATCGGGTATATTATGGAATGTTTTATGCCATGTTGGCTCTTGGTGTGTTGCGACAGTTTGAGACTTCAAAGCATATGCAAATGATTGGCTGGTTCAACAAAAACTTTGTCCATACAGGTGTTTTCCCAAATCGCTTTGGTCGCATGATCAAAGAGGCTTTTGAATCACGAACTGCTTCCGATTACCATATCAACGAGGTTCCCACTGCGACTGACCTCGAATTTATGCTCGCCGACATGAAACTCTTCATCGCCACCATCAAAGCCTGGATCGAAGCCAACCCGGCCTGAGCCTGTTAGTGTTGCCTTGCCTCAGTCTTTCACCTTGTCCGGGAAGTGTTTTTTCATCAACTCCCGCCACTCCGGCAGGGCACGCAGCGGAGCGAGGTCGGTGTCGGTTTCTAATTGCTGGAAGGCGGCACCCTTCCCGATGGTCTGCTCCACGTAGCCGAGGGCTTCGGTTGTTTTTCCTTCGGCGGCGAGGAGGTAGGCCATGCCGAGTATTGCAGGGGCATAGTTGGGGTTTAGCGCTAACGCTTTTTGGAAATTTTGCCGGGCCTCGTTGGGACGCTTGGTTTTGAAACAGACCATGCCGAGGTGCCTGCGGGGATTGGCAAACGTCGAATCCAGCGCGATGGTTTTTTTAAAAATCGGCTCCGCTTCATCATAACGCAGGGTTTGGAGGTAAATATAGCCAAGGTAGTTCCAGACAGCGGCATTCGTCGAATCGAGTGCAAGGGCTTTTTTAAAAGCCGATCCCGCTTCGGCATAACGGTGGGTTTGTTCGTACATCCCCCCGATGTTATGCCAGACAGCGAATTGCGTCGAATCGAGCGCAAGGGCTTTTTTGAAAACCAGTTCTGCTTCCGGGTAGCGTTGGGTGGCATTGTAACAGGATCCGAGGTTGCTCCAGGCAGCGACGAGGGCCGAGTCGAGTGCAACGGCCTGTTTCAAAGCGTGCTCTGCTTCCGCGTAGCGGCGGGTTCGGTTGTACATTTGCCCAAGGTTGTTCCAGGAAACGGCATACGTCGAATCGAGCACAACGGCCTGTTTTAACGCGGGCTCCGCTTCTGCGTAGCGACGAGTTCGGTTGTACAAATAGCCCAGATTGGTCCACGCAATGGCATCAGTCGAATCCAACGCAATAGATTTTTTGAAATGTACCTCTGCATCGGCGTAGTTGTTTTGACTTAAATCAAGAATAGCCCAGCTGTGCCATATTTCCGCCGAACTGGAATCAATGCCGACGGCTCGCTGCAAAAAAACCTTTGCACGATCCTGTCGGTTGAATTTTAAGGAAAGGAGATAAGCCGCATGGGTGCAGGGCGGTATCCAGTTGGGGTGAGCCTCCAGGGCCTTCCAGGCGTAATGCTCCACTGAATCCGGCTGCAACAGGTTCCAGCCAAAAACCCGGCTCATCTGCCAAAATACATGCGGCTGCTCCGGTTGCCAATGCAGCGATTGGCGGAGCAGGGCCAACACCTGCTTGCCATGTTCTGTGCTGGGATTTTGATTGGCCGCAGCCATTAGATAGCCTTCAAAAAAATACTTTCTGGCTTTCAGGGCGGCGTACATATAGTGCTTTTCGCCCAGCAACTCAGCGGCTCGGTCCAAGCAGCGGGGGTAGTACCTCACTTTTTCGGTGAAGATCAGAATAGGCATACGCCCCCTAAAAGAAGACGCATCCGGGCCGGTTTTCAGCCCGGCGTTCAAGGTCTGTTGGGCATCGTCTTGCAGGGCGGCAGCGTAGTTTCTTTTCATAAAACCGTGCAACGGTGCCAGTCCAGATTCGGTCGAGAGCGAGGCGTAGAGTTCATCGGCGGCGGGTTCATGGTCGGCGAGATTTTGAACTTCGCCGACTTTTGAGGCATCGGAGAAAAACCGTTTATCCGTCACCGCTTTTTTGAAGGCAACGTACTTTTGGACGATGCCGGAATCCAGTTTTGCCAAAATCTCCTCCTCCAAACCTCTTCCCTCAGTCGCTGTAAAAACGGGCATCCTGCGGGCCTTCGCTTTTTTCAATTCCGCCAAAATTGCAGCGCTAACCGTGGCCAGCCGCTCGGTTTTGTTGCCCAACAGCATGGGCACCTGGCTCTGCGGGTTGGCTTCGGTCGTCACCCGGTCTTCGAGGTAGCGATCAATCTCGCCGACCGTCACCGTGCTGTCGCCATTTCGGTCGGCCAGGCCGAACAGCCCGTCCACCAAATGGTAGGAGAAACAGCCGCGCCCGCCGCCCCATTGTTCGCCTTCCAGAGAGAACTCGTCGGGCTGGCAGGAGAGGATTTTTACCTCGTTGGCGTACTGCTTCGCCAGATTTGCAGCCGTCATGGCGGCACCGCCGATTTGGCTACCAGCCAGTTTGCCCGCGTGACAGGCATCAGTCACGACTACAACCTTTGCCTTGTTTTGGACGGACAAGGTGGAAACGATTTCCTGCAAAAAGGCCAGCGAATACGTCCCACCGCCCATGTACACGCGGGAGGGCGAATCCCAGCAAAGCAAAAATCCGGGCTGAGAAATGGTTTTGCGCTCCACGTCGCCGTGCCCGGAAAAGTAGATGATGACCTGATCGCCTTCTTTTGTCTGCTCGACGAGGCCGTCCAATGCTTCGGCGACGCGGCCAGCGGTAGCGTTTTGGTTGGTCAGCACCTTCAAGTGGTCGCTGTCGAGCGCCCCACCCGCCGGCGAGCGCAGGAAATTGGCAAAAGCCTCGGCATCCCGGTCGGCGAAACGCAGGTCGGGGATCAAGGGGTCCTGGTAGTCGGAGATGCCGACGACGACGGCTCTCGTCACAGCGGATGAGCGGGTGAGCGGGTGAGCGGGTGAGAGCGGGGAGGCACCTTTTTCCTGGGCGCAGAGCACCGCACACGCCAGAAGCAGCGGGAACAAGAATTTGATCTTCATGTTTGTTTTAAAAAATTGGTTTACGGCGGCACGCACAAAGCGCGTATTTTTGCAAACGATTCAACTTACGACGCACCATGAAAAAGCGCGACAAGATACTTCAGGAAGCGAAAACCCGCTTGGTGGCTGCCTTTGGCGACAAGATCAAGGACGTTATCCTGTTCGGGTCGCGGGCCTGGGGCAAGCCGCACCGATGGTCGGACTGGGATTTTGTGGTCGTGGTTCGTGGGGATAGTGGGTATGACTGGAAGACCGAGCAACAAATCCGTTATGTTATGTTTGAACTCGACAATGAATACGAAATTCTAACTCAAACACTGGTAATTACAGAAGACGAACTTGCTCATACGCTTCGTGGCGCACAACCTATTTTTCAAAAGGCGATTTCAGAAGGTATCCACGCATGATAGACCCAACCCAACGCTCTTCACTCATCAAACTTCGCCTCGACCAAGCCGCCGATGCCATTGGCGTGGCAGAATTGCTAGTTCAAAACAACGCTTGGCCAACCGCGCTCAACAGGGTCTATTATGGAATGTTTTACGCGGTGATGGCACTTGCGCTGCGAGACAATTTCCAGACTTCCAAGCATGGACAATTAATCGGTTGGTTCAACAAAAACTATGTGGCAGCTGGTATTTTTGACCCAATACTGTCCCGAATGCTACAAGAATCTTTTCATCGCCGCAACGATGCCGATTATGAAATCAAGCCGTTGCCTGATATAGAGGAAATCAGACGGGTGCTCGCCGACATGAAACTCTTCATCGCCACCATCAAGGCCTGGATCGAAGCCAATCCGGCTTGAGCCTGTTTGTGTTGCCTTGCCTCAGTCTTCCACCTTGTCGGGGAAATGTTTTTTCATCAGCGCTTTCCACTGTTCCGCCCGCTCCCGCAGGGGGGCGAGGTCGGCATCCTGCTGTGCCCACGAGTAATTGTCCCAGCCGTTTTTCAGCGCCTGTTCCAGGAATGCGAAGGCGTCGTCCACGCGGTATTGAAGGCTGCGGAGGCAGGCGAGGTTATAGCTTGCGGATTTATTGCCCGGGTCGCGCAGCAGCATTTTTTGATAGACCGCTTCGGCCTCTTCCGTCCTGCCTGTGGCACTATACAGCGAACCCAGGCTTAACCAGATGCGAAGGTTTGAGGAATCCCGGTGGAGGTAATTTTTGAACACCTGCTCCGCCTCCTCTACCCGATTTGTAACCCGATATAGTCCACCGAGCATATTCCAGACTTCGGCGTTCGAGGAATCCTGCTGGAGCAAATCCTCGTAAATCTGCTCTGCTTCTGCCTGCCTGCCTGTTTGTTGATAAAAGTAGCCGAGGCCCAGCCAGGAGTTGACTTTTGAAGAATCCAGGGCAATTACATTTTTGAACGCCTGCTCGGCATCGGCCATACGGTCGACCTGCATGTACAAATATGCCAGCGTAATCCAGCCCATTCCCCACGGATCAGTCGGGTCTAGCCGCACGCCTCGCTCCGCAGCCGTTATGGCCGCTTCTGTTCGTTGCGTAGTGCGGTACACCTGACCCAATTGTACCCAGGTAAAGGCAATCGTCGAATCCAGCGCAAGCGATTTCAGGAGGGCCGCCTCAGCCTCCGTATTCGAGCCGTTGTAATAAAACATTTGACCAGCGTTGCAGAGGGTTTGCCAGGAAGAGGAATCATACGCCATGGCTTTTTCCAACAACTCTTTTGCTTGTTCCGAACGATTGGTCTTCCAGCACGTACTTGCATAGTGTATCAGGAGATTGGTATAGTATGGCTCAATGGCCAGGCCCTGGAGGAAATACTTTTCGGCTTCTGCATATTCCCCTATATTGAAATGGATGCTCCCCAGGTAATCGAATACGCTGGAGTGTGGTCTATCGGCCTGTGCGGCTTTCGTAAAAAGCCGTTTGGCTTCGGGCATATTGGCACGGTTAAAGGCCAGGACTCCAAGTTCGTAATAGGATGACTCGAAGGTGGAGTCCAGGCTCACGGCTTTCCAAAAACACGTTTCAGCGGCCGCTTTGTCTCCCTGGGCATCATACCAGATGCCATACTCGACCCAGGTACTTGCCGAAGTAGAGTCCAGCGCCAGCGCCTGATCCAGAAACTGCCGCGCCTGTTCGGGCTTTTTGAACCAGGTAAGCCTGCTTGCCATCATCGTGTACGCCTCGATCAAACCGGGCGCAGCCTCGATCACCTTTTGCCCGTACCAAAACATGGAATCGGGATTCGGCAGGACTTTGGCAAAAACCGCACTCATGGCCAAATACGTCAGCGCCGCATCGGGCTGCCAGACCAGCGACTCCCGATACTTGTCCAGCAGCCGCCGGCCCAGCAGGGTGTCGGTGTTGAGCGGGCTTTCCATTTTCAGCAAAATGCCCTCGAAGTAGCATTTTCGGCCTTGCAGGGTTGCATACAGGTAATGCTTGGGGCCGAGTAGTTCGGCGGCCCGGGCGAGGTATCGGGGGAAGGGCGCGTATTTTTTCACGCGTTCGAGACGGTACAGCCGCACTTCGGTTTTTTCGGCTTTCATCAGGTTGTTCACCGCTTGCTGGGCGTCGTCCTGCAGGGCAGCGGCGTAGTTGCGCCGCATGGTGTTGTGCAGGCGCGCCAGTTTCGGCTCGGCAATCAGTTTTTCGTAAAAAACGTCGGCACAGGCACCGGCAGGCTCGAAAAACGTCTTGTCGTCCAGCGTTTTTTTGAATAATCGGTACAGCTCCCGAACGCTGGTATCTGCCCCGGCCAGCACGTCGTCTTCGAGACCCCGGCTGTCAATTTTGGAAAAAACCTGCGTTTGGCCGCTTTTGTCTTTTTTCAATTCTGACAACATTTCCGGGAAAACAGTTGCCAGTTGTTCGGTTTTGCTCCCCAGAACAAGCGGGGTCTGGCTATGGGGGGCCACCTCCGGCGTCACGTGGTCTTCTAGGTAGCGGTCAATCTCGGTTAATGTGATGCTGGCATCTGCGTTCCGGTCGGCCAGTCCCAGCAGGCCGTCCAGCAGGTGGTACGAAAACGCGCCGCGCCCGCCGCCCCACTGCTCGCCTTCGATGCTGAACTCGTCTGGCTGGCAACTCAGGATTTTGATCTCGTTGGCGTACTGGCGGGCCAGACTGGCGCCAGTGATTTGTGCGCCGCCGATGCCCGCACCGGAGAGTTTTCCAGCATGGCAGGCATCGGCGATGACGACAGCCCGCACCTTGTTTTGGGCAGAAAGGGTGCTGACAATCGCTTCCAGGTCGCGCAAATTGAATGCCCCGCCCGACATGTACACCTGAGGCGGCGCATCCCAGCAAAGCAGGTAGCCCGGCTGAGAAATGATTTTGCGCTCCACGTCGCCGTGTCCGGAAAAATAGATGACGGCCCTGTCGCCCTCCTGGCATACGTCGAGCAGCCAGTCGAGCGCTGCGGCTACTTTTCCCATCGTGGCCTGTTCGTTGGTCAGCAACTTCAGGTGATCGCCGTCCAGCGACCCGCCCGCGGGACTGCGCAGAAAATTGGAGAAGGCCGCTGCATCCCGGTCAGCGAAACGCAGGTCGGGGATCAAGGGGTCCTGGTAGTCGGAGATGCCGACGACGACGGCTCTCGTCACAGCGGGTGAGCGGGTGAGCGCGTGAGCGGGTGAGAGGGGGGAGGCGCCTTTGTTTTCCTGAGCGGAGAGCGTCGTGATGGCCAGCAGCAGTATGGCGCTGACCCAGAACACGAGCACCGGCCTGAGGGCTGCAAGCGACGAAGTTGATTTGGTGTTGAATGGTACCATGGAAAAACAAATTTTATTCAGGCTATCGAATTTTGCTTGAAAAAGTACTACTTTTGGCGGCACTAAAAGTGATACCGTTTATGAAAAATTTATCGCTTAAACTGCAAGACACGCTTTTTTCAGAAACCGAAGCCTTGCTCGCCCAACTCAATATGAACCGCAATGCCTACCTTAACGAAGCCATTGCCTTTTACAATCGGCACCAAAAACGCCGGCTGCTTGCCGCCCGGCTTCGTATGGAATCTGCCCTCGTTGCGGATACTTCCTTGGAGGTTTTGGCTGAAATGGAAGCCATTGCCGACGAGCATATCCTGCACGAAAACTAACCCCATGTATGAAAAAGTACGAAATATGGCTCGCTGACCTCAACCCTCAACTTGGTACGGAAGCCGGCAAAGTCCGACCTGTCATCGTGGTGCAAACCAATTTTCTCAACGACCACCACCCCTCTACCATCATTTGCCCACTCACCACAAACGTCCGACCGGGGGCAACCCTCCTGCGCATACACCTGACTGCCGGCGCGGCCGGGCTGAGTCAGGATTCCGATATTATGATTGACCAGATTCGAGCCATTGACAACCGCCGGTTAAAACAAAAAATCGGTCAGTTGCCGCCCACGCTCTATGCTCAATTGGATGAGAATCTCAAAATTGTACTTGATCTGTCGTGATTCTTCAGTCTTTGACTTGGTTGGGGAAGTGTTTTTTCATCAGTGCCTTCCACTCCGGCAAGGTGCGCAGTGGCGCGAGGTCGGTGTCGCTTTCCAGTTGCTCGTATGTGGCGTTTTTCTGAATTGCCAGTTCCACTTGTGCGAATGCTTCGGCGATTTTGTTTTCGGCAGCCAGCAGGTATGCCCTGCCGAGGTATCCGCCGGAGTAGTTCGGATTCAGTTCATGTACGATTCAGGTGCTGTATTCCAAAGCAACAAAAATCCCGGCTGCCCAAACAGTTTCGTGTCCACATCGCCATGACCGGAAAAATAGATAATCACCTGATCGCCTTCCAGACTCTTTTCCACCAACCAGTCCAGCGACGCTACAAACTGGCCGAGCGTGGCTTTTTCATTGATCAGGAGTTGAACGTTGTCCTCCGGCAGGCTCCCGCCAGCGGGTGAGTGCAGCCAGGCGGCAAACGCCTCCGCGTCGCGGTGTGCGTACTTGAGGTCGGGGATATGTGTATCCTGATAATCGGAAATACCGACGACGACGGCCCTTGTCGAGTTTTGAGTTTTGGGTTTTGAGTTTTGAGTGGGGAGGGGTGTGGCACCTTTGCCCGCCGCAGCCCCGGTGACAGCGGTTTTTTCAGTTTGAGCAGCAAGAAAAATCGGAAAAGCCAGCCAGAGCAAAAGAAGTTTTCGCATAACCAGAGTTTAAAAAACGCCTAAAAGTACAGAGCGGACAGGAATAAGCCGCTGATAAATTCTCCTATCGGGACTTCGGTTATCAGTAGCGAGGGCAACAGGCGTGCTTTTCAAAACCCGGAACAGGGTCATTTCTTCTGAAATATCTGATCCAGTTCGGTGTGGCTGAGCACGGAAGCAGTTTCAGAAATCGGGTACCCCTTGGGCACCGGGCTTACTACGAAGTTTCGGGTAGTACCCAAGTCTTGTTGGGCGATGAAAAATCCTTTTCCCGGGTTGGGAGTGGTGGAGTATTTGATCTCGATCAGCACCTCCGGAATACCGCTGAACGCAATAACCACGTCCGCCTCCGTGCCGTCGTGGGTTCTGTAAAAGTACATGTCGGCACGAGGGGGCAGTCGGGAGGCGATCTCCTGTACGATGTAGGCCTCCCATGACGCGCCAAGCGCCGGATTGCTCTGCAAATCCCGAAAGGTTTCCACACGTAGCAAGGCATGTAACAAGCCGGTGTCCCGCAAATAGATTTTTGGGGTTTTGACCCATACTACTGGACATTTTTTTCGAACGACCAGACTTTCCAAGTTTTTAAAACTTGGAAAGTCTACCTCCGCGAAAAATGTCCAGTAGTATGGTTTTGACCAACCTTTTTTGCGAGTTGGCAAACCACGGCTGCACATGACGAACCAGAAAGGCCGACTCCAGAAAGTTCAGGTAGCGCCGAACGGTGGGCGCACTGATATCCAGAGAATTGGCCAAAGCGCTTGAATTGAGCAATTGCCCGTTGAGATGCGCCGACATGGTCCACAAACGTCGAATCAGCATGGGATCGGCGCGGAGACCAAGCAAGGGCAAGTCGCGCTCCAGATAGCTGCGGATGAAATTTTCCCGCCAGTCCAAACTTCCTGCATCGTCCAACGCCAGCAACGACTCCGGAAACCCGCCCCGAAGCCAGTGTTGCCGGTAATCCAGCGGTTCCGGCAATTCCGACTGGACAAACGGTTGCAACTCGAAGTAGGCTGCTCGCCCGGCAAGGGATTCGGATGTGTCGCGTATGAGTTCCGGCGATGCGGAACCGAGCAAGATGAAACGGCCTGATTCCCGGTGGCGGTCAATCAAACTGCGCAGCATGGGGAAAAGCGCAGGCCACACTACTGGACATTTTTGTTTTCGTGTACCCAGACCTTCCAGGTTTGTCAAACCTGGAAGGTCTCATTCCCAAAATGTCCAGTAGTGTGAGCGCAGGCACACGTTGAACCTCGTCCAGAATGACAGTCTTGTCGCGCAGCTGATCCAGCACCAGCGTTGGATTGGCCAACTGATAGTAATCGTCGGGGTTTTCCAGGTCAAAATAAACAGCCTCTTTGGGGAGATGTGCCGCAATGTGCTTTGCAAGAGAGGTTTTTCCGACTTGACGAGGGCCTACAAGTACTACCACAGGGTTTGAACGAACCAACCTTGCAATCTCTTTTTCCGCCAGACGAGGGAGGTAATTCGCCATTTTACACCGTAATTTGAAAAGTAGATTTTCGATTTTCGGGGTAAATGTACATATTCACCGGAAAACCTAAAAGCCATACCTTCGCCGAGTCTCAAACCCGTCTGTTTTACCGCCGCAATTCTTCCAACCATGCATCTGCGCTTCCTCCACGTACTCATTTTCCTGCTCGCTTCCAGCAGTCTCTCCGCCCAGCAAGCCCTCTCCGAAAACGCTCGCATCAGCCTGATGACCGTGGCTCCCGGCGATATGCTGTACAGCACCTTCGGCCACAGCGCCCTGCGCGTGCTCGATTCCGCGTTGCGCCTCGACCGCTGCTACAACTACGGTACCTTCAACTTCGACGAGCCGAATTTCCTGCTCAAATTTTGTCAGGGAAAACTCCGGTACTACCTCGACATTGAGCCGTACCGTTCTTTCGAGTACGGCAACTTGTACTACCACCGCCCCATGCGCGAGCAGGTGCTCAACCTCACGCCTGAAAAACGCCAGCGCCTGTTCGACCTCCTGCAGGAAAATGCCCGCGAAGCGAACAAGTACTACATGTACGATTTCTTCTACGACAACTGCGCCACCCGCATCCGTGACATCGTAAAAGAGGCCTTTTTTCACCAAATCGCCTTCGACACCAGCGCCCTGCCGCTCGGCACCAGCATGCGCCACCTCCTGCGCCCCAGCCTTGCCGACATGCCCTGGACGCAGTTCGGCATTGACCTCGCCATCGGCCAACCCGCCGATCGTACGGCTCTGGCTCAGGACTACATGTTCCTGCCCGACTATGTACACGACTTGTTTGCAACGGCAAAAATCAACGACAGCACCGCACTCGTTGCCTCGGAGACGATCATCCCGCCAGCACCCCTGCCCGCTCGCCCGGCCTACCAGCCTGGTTTTTTCGGCAACCCCCTCTGGGTCATGTGCCTCGTGGCCCTCATTGGCCTGCTAAGCATGGCCAACCGCCGCGCGGAGCGTATTTTTGATGTAATTTTCTGGTTTGTGCTCGGCCTCGCGGGTCTTGTCCTGCTCCTGCTCTGGGTGGCCACCGATCACAGCACCACCAAGATGAACTGGCACCTGATGTGGGCCATGCCCACTCACCTGTTGTTTTTTTGGCGGTTCAGGCGCACCGAGCTGACCGAGAATTATTTTATGGCCACCGGTGCTTTGGCCCTACTGCTCTTGCTGTTTTGGGGCTTTATCCCGCAAGACCTGCCCGAAGCCGCGCTGCCCATTGTGGTACTGGTTGTTTTAAAGGCTTTTTTCCGCCAGCTAAGGAACGAGGAGAAATAAGTCACTCTCTCACTCTCTCACTCTCTCACTCTCTCACTCTCTCACTCTCTCACTCTCTCACTCTCTCACTCTCTCACTCTC
>JBEBHD010000042.1:0-26140 GCA_040080915.1 Saprospiraceae bacterium | reverse complement strand
CCCCCCCCCCCCCCCCCCCCCATATTCACCCAGACGACGGATTACGTGTTTATTTGTGTGTTGTGGTGGGCTGGTTTTTGTGTATAATAGAATATCCAACAACTGATCAAACAAAAACGCCGCCTCAACCCAGACAAAGCACCTACAGTAGAGGAGCTGGCCCTGATGGACGACAAGGAAAAAAGTACCGACATCAAAAAAGTGCTGCAGGCAAGCGAGCAGGAACTGAAGATGGGCCGGTTCGGGCGCGGCGTAGAAACGATGTACCGCACCACCTACCGTACCCACACCAACCTCAGCGTAATGGCCGACAGCAAGGCGAATATCATGCTCACCGTCAATGCTATGGTGATCACGATCATGGTGTCCATCCTCGTGCCGCAATTATTGGAGGCCAAATCGGGCGTGGTCAACCTACGGCTTGGCATCCCCTCCGGCCTGCTGCTGGCCACCTGCTTAGGCTCCATCATCTTTGCCACGCTCAGTACCCGCCCAAAAGTGACGGAGGGCAAGGTAACCCGTGAGGCTATCAAACAGCGCAAGGCCAACCTGTTGTTTTTCGGCAACTTCCATAATATGCCGCTGGAGGATTTCCAGTGGGGCATCAACGAAATGCTGCGCGATCCTGATTTTTTGTACGGGACCATGAGTCGCGACCTGTATTTCCTTGGCATCGTGCTCGCCAAAAAATACCAGTACCTGAGCATCTGCTACAACATTTTCATGTACGGGCTGATCGTGTCGCTGCTGTCGTTCGCCGTGGCGTTTGCGATTTGAGGTAAAAGAAAACAAAAACGTGTTTCCAACATACGATGTCATAGTAGTGGGTGCCGGCCATGCCGGATGCGAGGCAGCAGTAGCAGCGGCCAACCTCGGATGCAAGGTATTGCTGGCTACCATGAACATGCAGACTATCGCCCAGATGAGCTGCAATCCCGCTATGGGCGGTGTGGCCAAGGGTCAAATCGTGCGGGAAGTGGATGCCCTGTGCGGTTACTCGGGCATCGTGACCGACCACACGATGGTGCAGTTTCGGATGCTGAACAAGTCCAAAGGCCCTGCCATGTGGAGTCCGCGTGCGCAGAGCGACCGCATGCAGTTTGCCGCCAAGTGGCGGCAAATGCTGGAAGCCCACCACCACATTGACTTTTGGCAGGAAATGGTAAACGGCCTGCTCGTGCGCGACGGGCGCGTGTGCGGCGTGCGCACGGGCATGGGGCTTGAAATTCCCGCCCGGAGCGTGGTGCTCACTAACGGCACCTTCCTCAACGGCATCATCCACATCGGGGAAAAACAGTTTGGCGGCGGGCGCGCGGGCGAAAGCGCCGCCCGTGGTATCACCGAGCAATTGGTATCCCTCGGGTTTGAGGCCGGGCGGATGAAAACAGGCACACCGCCCCGCCTGGACGGGCGCTCGCTCGATTTTTCCCGCATGGAAATCCAACCCGGGGACGAACCCGTCGGCAAGTTTTCCTACACCGACACACCGCTCCTGACCAACCAGATGCCCTGCCACATCACCTATACGAACCAACGGGTACACGATGTGCTGCGCACGGGTTTTGACCAATCACCCATGTTCGCCGGGCGCATTCAGGGCGTGGGGCCGCGTTATTGTCCCAGTATCGAAGACAAGATTGACCGGTTCAGCAGCAAAACCGAGCACCAACTTTTTGTAGAACCCGAAGGCCGCGATACCTGCGAGATTTACCTCAACGGTTTCTCTTCATCGCTGCCCGAAGACGTGCAATACAAGGCGCTGCGCCTGATTCCCGGCCTCGAGAACGTGCGCATGTTTCGCCCCGGCTACGCCATCGAGTACGACTACTTCCCGCCCACCCAGTTGCAGACCACGCTGGAGACCAACTTGGTAAAAAACCTCTTTTTCGCCGGCCAAATCAATGGCACCACGGGCTACGAAGAGGCCGCCTGCCAGGGATTGATGGCTGGCCTGAACGCCGCTTTGGCGGTGAAAGAACAGGAGCCGCTGGTACTGAAACGCTCAGAAGCCTACATCGGCGTACTCATAGACGACCTCGTAAACAAGGGCACGCAGGAACCGTACCGGATGTTCACCAGCCGGGCCGAGTACCGCATTTTGCTTCGCCAGGACAATGCCGATCTGCGCCTCACGCCCATCGCACATCGCCTCGGCATGACGGGGGCCGACCACCGGATGGAGCGCGTACGGGCAAAAACACAGGCTGCCGCCGAAATGGATACATTTTTCCGCAACGCTTCCGTCGGCCCTGACGAGGTGAACGGCTACCTCGCTTCCGTTGAATCAGCACCTGTGGCACAAAAAGTAAAGCTGCACAACATCCTGCTGCGACCGCAGGTACACATCGGCACCTTGGCTGAGGCGCTGCCGGAGCTGCGGCGTTTTTTGGCAACATTCGATATGGAGTTTGTCGAACTGGCCGAGATCAACATCAAGTATGAGGGCTATATCCGCAAGGAAGAGGAAATGGTGCAAAAGGTGAGCCGCCTCGAAGACCTGCACCTGCACGAGGATTTCAATTACCAGTCCGTAACGGCCCTCAGCGCCGAGGCGCGGGACAAGTTGAGCCGCCACAAGCCGCGCACGATTGGGCAGGCCAGCCGCATTTCCGGCGTTAGCCCGGCGGATGTGAGTGTGCTGTTGATTCAGTTGGGGCGGTGAAAACAGCCTGTTTTTTCCGAAGTACCCATTATGATCTACAAAAAAACATCCGACAGCCTTCGATTGAGCAAAAAAAAGTCAACTGGAACGGATTTTGTTTTCTGCGAGGCTCCCTTACATAGGGGGCGTTCAATACCGTGATGCCGCACCCGATTCCGATTATAAGCGTCAGTATGATTGCATACAACTCCCGTGACTACATCGGGGAGGCGATCGAAGGCGTACTATGCCAACAAGTGAACTTCCCGATCGAACTGGTCATTGGTGATGACAGTTCGACTGACGGCACTCGCCAAATTTGTGAGGAATACGCCGCAAAACATCCGAACATTATACGACTACTGCCGCCTCATCCAAATCTCGGAATCGCGGCAAACACATCGCACACGATGGGCAGTTGCCGGGGCAAGTACATCGCTGTATGCGACGGAGACGATGTATGGACCGACCCGCTCAAACTCAATCGCCAGATAGCGTTTTTGGAAAAAAACCCAGACTACGGTGCCGTGTACACGGATGTGGAAACCATCTCCGAAAACGGAGCCTTGGTTGAAGACGCGGAGCAAGCATGCATCCGTGAGATGTACGCCGCTGGCGATGTTTTTTTTAAGCTGTTAGAAGCGAATTTTATCAATAATTCCACTGCATTGTTTCGGCGGGAGCTGATCCAAGACCATATCGTGTACCCCGACCGATCCTACCAGATACCGGACTACATTCGCTGGCTCCATATCGCCGCCCGGTACAAGGTTCATTTTTTGGCCTACAAGAGCACCAACTACCGGAAACATGCTACCGGGCTATCGGTGAACCCATCGAATGCGGTGTGGCGGGGAAACAGAAAGGCGCTTTACCGGTCATTAAATCACATATTCCTACACTTCGATGCGGCCAATCGCAAGCACTTGACTCCCGCTGAGCGAACCCTCGTGTTTCGCCGGATGTGCTCCTTGATTTTGAGGGGGCCGAGCACGTTGGCCCAACGTTGGCAGGTACTTCGCTTACTTCCCAAGTATTACCCCGGCCCTTCTCATTTGTTGACCATTGCTCTTGAAAAAGCCAACCGGTATTTTTCTCTTTCACACTAATCTGACAGCGGTTCGAACTCGAATCCGTTGCCTAAAATCCGACCATGTTATGCATTGCCACAACCCGATTACAGTTCCTTTTAATGTCCCATTCGACAACCAACGCCATTTCCGCTCCGTCATCCCATCCGATTTTGACCTTGGTTCCCTGTTTAAAGGGAAGTACGCACATCAGGTTAGCAAGTTTTTTCAAAACCGGTACCAACCAGCGGATGTCGTGCTCACCGCTTCCTGCACGAATGCTTTGGAACTGGCGGCGTTACTACTCAACCTGAAAAAAGGCGACGAGGTGATCGTGCCAGCCTACACGTATGTGTCCACAGCCAATGCATTCGAATTGCGGGGTGCCACCATTGTTCTGTGCGATAGCGCGGCGAGTACGCCGAACATGGATTTGGATCACTTGGAAACGTTGATCGGCCCCAAAACCAAAGCGATAGTGGTCGTCCATTATGGCGGGGTAAGCGTAGATATGCACCGACTGACGGCACTGGCAAAGCGGCACCAGGTCGTTTTGATCGAAGATGCCGCGCACGCCATTGATGCCTACTACGATAATACGCTCCTCGGCACGTTCGGCGACCTGACGACTTTTTCGTTTCATGAAACCAAAAACGTCACCTGCGGTCAGGGTGGGGCATTGCTCATCAACAAGCCCGAATTTGTAGATCGGGCACGCATACTGCGCGACTGTGGCACCAACCGGCACAATTTTATACTCGGTTTGGTGGACCGATACACATGGGTGGACATCGGCTCGGTGTACAACCTTTCCGACCTGAACTGTGCGTACCTCGCTCCCCAACTGCACCATATTGAGATGATTACCCAGAAGCGCATTCGTTTGTGGGACAACTACTACCAATTACTCACCCCCTTGCAAGATAGCGGCTTGTTATCCCTGCCAATCGTGGGAGACCGTTGCCGACACAATGCCCACATTTTTCACCTTGTTTTGGCTTCCCAAACAGAAAGGGACCGGCTTTTGGAGTTTATGCGGAACAGGGGCATAGCTACGACGTTCCACTATGGCAGCCTGCACCTCAGTCCGTATTACCAGAAAAAATACGGGAATACCACCTTGGCAAATGCTGAAAAGTTTGCTGCTTGCCTGCTGCGACTTCCACTCTACTTTGCGATGGATGTTGGCGAACAAATCAAGGTGCTGAAAGGTGTTTCCGACTTTTTGGGGCACAAGGCGACAAGTAAACCCAAACTGGACAGGATTCCTCTTTGGTCTTTGAACCAACTTGAAAACGTTTAATCTGAAGCCTGTCGCGATCATTAAGATTCAAAACAGCGGGTGGGCATGTAGTCCTCCCCTTTTCAGTTCTTCCGTAAAAACGATATGAACGAAAAGCCAAATACTCTCTTTGGTCATCTTCACACTCCACATGTTCAACCCCCACAAACATTTTTTCCCTCAATCAAGATGCTCATGCCTCCCGCACGTTACTTTTGCGCGGCATCATCCCCTTTTACATGGCTGGCATTAAGCCCGCCGCACACCACGCATGGCCAATAGCAGACGCGGACAGTCAAGCCTTAACTTCGACGGCGAACGCACCCCGAAACTCATCGGGATGTTCCTCCTGTTCCTTTCCTTTTACTTCCTGATCGCCTTTACCTCCTACTTTTTTACCTGGGAGAAAGACCACGACATCGTGCTGCACTTCACGTGGGAAAACTTCCTCGGCGACGTGGAGGTGGACAACTGGCTGGGCCGCCTCGGTGCCTACCTCGCCGACAGCATCATTTACTGGGGCTTTGGCGTGGCCTCGTTCGGGTTTGTGTACTTGGCGTACAATTACGGCCTGGCACTCATGCGGCGGGTGCCGTTGAGCCATTTATTTGGCACGTTCCAGCGCACGGTGATCTGGATGGTGATCGTGTCGGTCGTGTCCTCATTTTTTTTCCAGGCGATGGAGTTTCCGGTGGGCGGTGTGTTTGGCCAGGCGGTCAGCGAGTGGATTCAGCGTTTTTTGGGCATACCCGGCACGTTGGCGCTGTTGGTTTTTGCGCTCGTGGCCACGTTTGTCTGGAACAACAACCCCGATCTGTCCGATTTCACCTGGCGGCAGCTGTGGTACGAAACCCAACGCGCCTGGCGCGACCTGCTCAGTGGCGAGTACGGCAAGCGGTATCGGGCATCGCGCTCGGCCGTTGCGCAAAAAAGGACGGAAAAGGCGAATGCCGCGTCCGTGCATGTTGATGGCGAAGCCGACGCAAGCGTAACCACACCCGCTCCGGCCGCTACCGAACCGGCCGTGCCGCGCGGCGGCCCTCTGTTGTTCGACCTTTCCAAAAAGAGCGCCCTTTTCGCCGACGATGCCGGTACCAAAAAGAGCGATTCCGTGGAGGACACCGAATTGGAGATCAACCTGCCCGCCGAACAGCCCGCGCCTGTACTGCCCGATGAGGCTCCGGCATACAAGCCGCCCGTGGAGGCCATTCAGGAAGACACGCCCAACCTGACCGAACCGTACGACCCCACCCTCGAACTGTCGCACTACGAGTACCCGCACCTGCAGCTGCTGCACGAGTACGACAACACGCACCTGGAAATTGACCGCGACGAATTGGAGCAAAACAAAAACCAGATTCTGCACACGCTGATGAACTTCAAGATTGACATCGAGAAGATCAAGGCTACCATCGGCCCTACCGTCACGCTGTACGAGATCGTTCCCGCCCGCGGCATTCGTATTTCCAAGATAAAAAACCTCGAGGACGACATCGCGCTCAGCCTCTCCGCCCTCGGCATCCGCATCATCGCCCCCATACCCGGAAAGGGCACCATCGGTATCGAAGTACCCAACAAAAAACGCCAGACAGTGGGCATGCGCGAAGTGCTCATGGACGACCGCTTCAAACGCGCCAAGATGGAACTTCCCATCGCTCTGGGGAAAAACATCCAAAACGAGGTGTTCGTGGCCGACCTGACCAAAATGCCGCACTTGCTCATCGCCGGCTCCACGGGTCAGGGCAAATCGGTGGGCATCAACGTCATCCTCAACTCGCTGCTGTACAAAAAACACCCCTCGCAGGTCAAACTTATCCTCATTGACCCCAAAAAGGTGGAACTGTTCCCCTACGCACGCTTAGAAAACCACTTCCTCGGTTTCCTGCCCGACCAGGTAGAACCGATCGTGACCGATACACAAAAGGTAGTACACACGCTCAACTCGCTCATCATTGAGATGGAAACGCGGTACAACCTGCTTAAAAGCGCGGAAGTGCGGAACATCGCCGAGTACAACGACAAATTCGTGGCTCGCCGCCTCAGCCCGCTCAAAGGACACCGGTTCCTGCCATACATCGTGCTGGTGATTGACGAGTTTGCTGACCTCATCATGACCGCCGGCAAGGAAGTGGAATTGCCCATCGGGCGCCTCGCCCAGCTCTCCAGAGCCGTGGGCATCCACCTCATCATAGCCACCCAACGCCCCTCGGTGAACATCATCACCGGGGTCATCAAAGCCAACTTCCCGGCCCGAATCGCATACAAAGTGGTGTCCAAGGTGGACAGCCGCACCATCCTCGACGCGGGCGGGGCCGAACAGCTCACCGGCAAGGGCGACATGCTGCTGTCCGTCGGCGGTGACGTTATTCGCCTCCAGTCCGCTTTCGTGGACACCCCGGAGGTGGATCGCGTGATCGAGTTCATAGCCAACCAAACCGGCTTCCCGGAGCCGTTTTTCCTGCCCGAATTCCACGGCGACGACGAGGGCGGCGGGGGCAACAAACAGATCAGCCTCGCCGATCTGGACGATATGCTCGACGATGCCGGCCGCCTCGTGGTGGAAACCCAACACGGGTCTACCAGTATGATCCAGCGGCGCCTCAAACTCGGCTACAACCGCGCGGGCCGCATCATGGACCAGCTCGAGGGCCTCGGTATCGTCGGCCCGGCCGAAGGTTCCAAACCCCGCGAGGTGCTGTACTACGATGTGGCAGAACTGGAACGCTACTTGGCAGAACTGCGGTCGCGCAAACCGTAGTGCGCCTTGCACAAACTACCTTTTTTATGAAAGTCACCGACCATTTCGCCAAGTCCAAGGGCAAAACCCTCATTTCCTTCGAAGTACTGCCACCGCTCAAAGGCGGGAGCATGCAGGCTATTTTCAACACGCTGGACGCGCTGATGGAGTACAAGCCGCCGTTCATTGATGTTACCTACCACCGCGAGGAGTATATTTACAAGGTGCGCCCGTCGGGGTACTACGAAAAAACTGCCATTCGGAAACGCCCCGGCACGGTCGGCATCTGCGCCTCCCTCATGCACCGGTACAAATCCGATGCGGTGCCACACCTGATCTGCGGAGGTTTTTCCAAAGATGAAACCGAAAACGCGTTGATTGACCTCAACTTCCTCGGCATCAACAATGTGCTGGCCTTGCGCGGCGATGCCCGCCAGTTCGAGGAGCGTTTTACGCCCCACGAACAGGGGCACAAGTACGCGCTTGACCTCGTGCGCCAAATCGCCAACATGAACCAAGGCCACTACTTGGACATGGACATCGTGAACGGCGAAAAAACCGACTTCTGCATCGGCGTGGCAGGTTACCCGGAAAAACACTTCGAATCGCCGAACCTGGAAGCAGACCTGGCTTTTACCAAAATGAAGGTGGCTGCAGGCGCGCAGTACATCGTGACCCAGATGTTTTTTGACAACAAAAAATATTTCGAGTACGTGGATGCCTGCCGAGCCGCAGGTATAGCGGTGCCGATCGTGCCCGGCCTCAAACCGCTCACCAAGCGCTACCAATTGAACTCTATCCCGCGCAAATTCTTTGTCAACATGCCCAAAGACCTCGTGGATGCAGCCATGAAATCAGCTAACGACGATGCCGTGCGCCAAGTCGGAATCGAATGGTGCATACAGCAATCTCTGGAACTGAAAGCCGCAGGGGTGCCGTGTTTGCACTACTACACCATGGGCGATTCCGACACGACGAAGCAAATCGCCCAAGCTGTGGCGTGATGAGGTATAACAGATGCCGGTGCCGCAATCAGCGAATCACCCGAACCTTCATCTTCACATCCTCTTTCGGGCGGTCGCCCGGAGCGGTCTGGGCGGCGGCGATTTTGTCAATCACGTCCAAGCCTTCGATGACCTGACCGTACACGGTGTACTCGCGGTCAAGGTGCGGAGTGCCGCCGTTGGCGAGGTATGCTTTGCGCTGTTCGGGCGTGTAGCGGAAATTTCGCATGGCCTCGATCTGATTGAGCGTAGCCTCTTGCACGGGCGACCCGTGTACGATGTAAAACTGGGAGCCGCTGGATTTTTTCTCCGGGTTGTTGGTGCGGGCGGCGGCGATGGCACCTTTCACGTGTACCAGCCCGTCCACAAATTCGGCGGGAATCTGGTAACTGGGGCCGCCCATACCGAGGGTTTGGCCTGTGGCCGCTCCGCGCGATTGCGGGTCGCCTCCCTGGATCATAAACCCGTTGATGACGCGGTGGAAGAGCAGGTCGTCGTAGAATCCTTCATCGGCCAGTTTCAGGAAGTTGTCGCGGTGCTTGGGGGTGCTGGCGTACAGTTCGGCCAGCATGGTGCCGAAGGGCGTTTCGATTTCCACGAGGCAGCGCTCGGGGGCAGTGACTTGGATCATCTGTTTGGCTGTGCTGATTTTTTTGCCCTTTTGGGCCTTGAGTGTGACGGTGTAGTTGCCGGAATGTTTGTAGGCGTGCATCGGGTTCACGGAGGTGTCCACCTTGGTGCTATCGCCAAAGTCCCATTCATACGCCACAGCACCGGTGGATTTGTTGGCGAAAGCCACCTTGGCCGGGGCCACTAATTTTCCGGCGGGAACCGTGAACGCGGCTTTCAGTTTCTTTTGAGCAATGGCCGAAGGCGCGGCCAGCAAGGCGAGCAGGAAGGGGAGCAGTAGCAATACTTTTTTCATGTGCAGTAGTTGTGTTTTTTTTCGGAGGGCAAAGAAACGGAATGTAGATCAATACCCGAACACGTCCTCCAACGTCAGTTTTTCCACCTTGCCGATGGTGCGCAGGTATTTCAGGTCTATACGGCTTTCGTCGCCCATGACCAACCAGTGGTAGCGGCGGCCCTTGATGTGCTGCTCGTGGAAACGAATCAAATCGTCAGCAGTGGCTTGGCGCAGGGTTTCGTACACGTCCTGCCGGAGGTCATGCCGGTAGCCGCGGTCGCGGGCGGCACGCCAGTTCCAGTATATATTGGCGTTGCGGACACGCTCGACGGCGATCTGCTTGAGCACGCTTTGACGGGCGTGTTCGATCTGTGGGAGCGACACCGGCATGTCGTTCAGGATCGTTTGGAACGCCTCCACGGCCACCCGGAGCTTGTCGGGCTGGGTGCCGATGTACGCTTGCAGGTAGTGGGCGCGGTCGCGACGGCCGGGGTTGGCAAAATAGGCGTATGTGGAGTACGCAAGGGCCTTGGACTCGCGCATTTCCTGAAAAACGATGGATGAAAGACCGTGCCCAAAGTACTGGTTGTGCCATTCGGAAAAAATCATTTCCTGCAGGTTGAACCTCGGCGTGCCCCTGGACAGCAGCAGCAAATCCGCCTGCACCATCGGGAAATGAACGAAAAAAACCTTGTCGCGCTCTTGGCGCAGCTCCCGGTACTTGCGTTCGGGCGGCAACGGATGGAGTATGTCCGGCGTGCGACCGTGATTTTTCAAAACAGCGGCCACCTGTCGGGTGCTGCGCTGGCCTGTGTAAAACACCTCATGCCGGAACCCCGGCAATTTGTGCAGCAACTGTGTCAGGTCTTCGGCGTGGAGAGCCAACACCTCGTCGCGGCTCAATTTGTCCGTGTACGGCGAGCGTTTGCCGTACTTGCCGTAGCTGTACAGCGCCTTGTTCAGGATAGTGTTTTTGTCCTTTTTGTTGTTTTCCCGGCGCAAGAGCGTGTCGGCCTTGAGGTTTTCCAAGGCTTCGGGATTGGGCTTCAGGTCGGTCAGCAGGTGCCACATCAGGTCGAGGCCGGCTTCGAGGGATTCGTCCAGCCCGCTGAGGGTAAGGTAGCTGCGGTCGTTTTGGCAAGTGGCGGAAAAATGCACACCGAGGCGGTAAAATGCCTGCTGAACTTGTTGGGGCGTGTACTTACTGGTACCGAGGTAAGACAGGTAGCCCATAGCGGCGGCGAGGCGCAGGTCATGTACCTTGCCCATGTCGAAAATAAAGTATAGGCGAAACAGGCGGCTCTCGGGCTGCCGGACGGCTTTCAGGTTGAGGCCGGGAGCGAGTCGGGCAGTCTTGATCGTTTTTTTGTAGTCCAAAAACTCCGGTTCGATGTCCGCCGTGGTTTGTGCGAGGAATGCTTTCCCAAACTCCGAAATGTCGGTGCGATTGAGCTCCACCGGGGTTATTTGTGGTTTTTCCACTTTCATCACCGAGGAGTCGTCGCCGTGGTGTTTGTAAATGGCGGCATGGTTGTCGGGGCGCAAATGCCGTTGAGCGAAGGCCGCCACGTCGGCCTTGGTGACCCGCTCTAATTTTTCCCAGCGGAGCAGCATATCGGCCCATTCCACGCCGTGCAGGTACGCAGAGGTGAGGGAGGCGGCGCGGCCCTGGTTTTTTTCAAAACTTTTGACTTCCGACAGTTTGAGGTCGCGTGTGGCAGCCTCAGGCAGCCAGTCCTCGAAATTACCTTGGCGGAGGTTCTCCATTTGCTGGGCGAGCAGGTTTTCTACGTCCTCCAGGTTTTGGCCTTCGCGCGGCTTGCCGTACACCACCAATCGGCTGTAATCCTCGTGTACCTGCGTGTAGGCGTATGCTTCCAGCACCTGTTGCCCTTGCAGCAGGTTCAAGTCGAACAGCCCGGCCTGGCCGTTGTACAGGATAGCCGACAGGAGGGGAAGCAGCACGGCTTCTTCCGATCCGGCTCCGGGAAAACGCCAGCCCATTTCCACCCAGGGGGCCTCTTGTCCGTACACGTCGCGGCGCACGCGGCGCTCCAATTCGGGTTGGGGTTCAGGCTGGAACGGCGGCAATGGCTTGGGCCGAAAGTGCCCGAAGTAGCGCTCGGCCAACGCCACAGTCTGCTCGGGATCGAAGTCGCCGCACAGCACAATAGCCATGTTGTTGGGCACGTAGTACCGGTCGAAAAAGCGGTAAATACTGGTCTGGGACGGGTTTTTCAAGTCTTCGCCGCGGCCGAGCGTGGTCTGGGTACCGTAGGGGTGGGTAGGCGTGAGCACCTCCTGAATGGCCTTGATGGTTTTGCGAAAATCGCGGTCCTGACTGATGTTGTACTCCTCGAACACGGTTTCCAGTTCGGTGTGGAACAGGCGCAGGATGGGGCGGCGGAAGCGCTCGCTTTCGAGGGCAAACCAGCGCTCCAATTCGTTGGCGGGTATGTCGTTCACATACACCGTTTGCTCCACCCACGTGTAGGCGTTGGTTCCCTTGGCACCGATGGCGCTGAGGAGTTTGTCGTACTCGTTGGCGGCCACGTACTTGGCCGCTTCAAAGGAGAGTCGGTCAATTTCGCCGTAGAGGGCCTTTTTTTTCTCCGGGTCTTTTTCGGCGCGGTGTTCCTCAAAAAGTTGCTCGATCTGGTCGAGCAGGGCCTTTTCCTTGGGCCAGTCGAGGCTGCCGAGACGGTCGGTTCCCTTGAACATCATGTGCTCGAAGTAGTGCGCCAGACCGGTAGTGTCGGCGGGATCGTGCTTGGATCCGGCACGCACGGCGATCTCGGCATACACGCGCGGCTCGTCCTTGCTGACGGACAGGAACAGCCGCAAGCCGTTGCCGAGGGTGTACATCTGGGTGTTGAGCGGGTCGCCGGGTATAGTCGAAAAGGCCGGTTTGGAAATGGCGTATGTGGTCATGGACAGGTGCGATTTGAAAAAAGGGAGGGCGAAAATAGGGTGGTTTGGGCAGAACTTCGGTAAGGAACACCGGCCTGCAGCCAAAGTTTTTGGCAGTAGGCAATTCGTTCATTCACCATAAATTCCTCGGTTAACCATTTCTGGCTACTTTTGGGGCGATTTTTGCTAAAAAACTCCCCGTGCGGCCTTAGAGCGTGTTTAAATTTCAGTCGCCGGGCTGCAAGCGGCAAATTTTGCTTCATGCTGCGTTGAAATTTTCGCCGTAGGCACCCGGCTACGGCTGCAAATTTCGCCTTGCCTGAAACAAAATTCGCTCGCTTTCGCCTCGGCACTGAAATTTAAACACGCTCTTACCTGCACGTCCAGTCCACTCGTTAACCAAACCCGTACACGTCATGCGTATGAACAAATGGCTACCCATATTTTTCGCTGCGTTCGCACTTTTCACTGTGCTCCCCCTGCACGCTGCCACAAAATCGGAGCAAGTGGAGCATTATCTTGGCACGCACCGCTACAAAAATGAACGACCAAAAGGCACGGTAAAATTTGTTTTTCAGAAGGCCGTGCTGAAACGCCTCGGCGACGGCAAAAAAACCTACGAGCAGCTCCTGTACAACGAGCGCTATTTTTCCAACAGAAACAACGCGGGGCGGTTGGTCAGCATACAAGTCGTGTACCGCGACAAATCTAGTATCGTGCAGCGGGAATCATCCAGAAGCACCGACGAGGCCAACGAACCGCCCGCCACCAAGGTGCGTTCGCGAACAAAGCGCGAGCGGCAGCCCGAAGCAGCATCTGTGCTGGCCTCGCAGCCGCCCAAGCGCGTCCGCCACGCTGACCCGGAACCGGAAATGCGTTCTGTTCCCGCCCGCACCACAACTAAAACCGTGGAAGCATCCACCGCCACATCGGCAGCTGACGCGGTGAACTCGTTGATGAACGACCCCGTGCGCCCGCGCCAGAACGTCCCGCCCGTCAGCCTGTCGTCGGACAAACCCAAAAACAACGAGATCACGATGCCCGACTCCCTCACCGTGGTTCGCAGTTTGGAGGAGGCCAAAGAAAAAATCACCGGCTGGAAAGGCAAAATGTGGCAGACGGTGCGCCCCGTGTGGGAGTTTGTGATGTGGCTGTTCAGCAGCCTTATCGTCATGCTGATCTGCTTCGGCGGCATCTGTCGCTATGTGGCCAAAACGGCTGCCTCCGAAAGCCTGATGAACAGCTACGGCCGGATTATCGTAGGCCGCTGGATCGTGTCGGCGCACCAAAACGCAGCGGCCATGCTGTTGGTGGTCACGTGGGTCATTGCCATCATCCTATTGCTCGATGTGTTCATGTGGCTGGTTTATCTCGACCTGCCGATCTGGACGCTGCTCGTGATCTGGTTCCCCATCCTGTGGGTAGCCGAGAAACTGACGAGTTGGCTGGTGCCGAATATCCCGGTGGTGGGTCGGTAAGGGGTCTGTAGCCGTTGATGTTACGGGAATACGCACTGATTAGTCTTGAAACACAACTTGCGACCGAATTTTATTATGCCTTCATTGATGCCTCCCCCCGGTTGTTGTATTTGAACCTTGAATCTGCGGATTCCATTTCAACCCAACGCAATACTTTTGCCACCATGTTTGAAATTGCGCAATCCCCTTTTGGAAAATACCGCCTGTACCGCCTACACCACCCGGAGTCAGGTAACAGTTTCAGCATAGTGCCGGGCCTCGGTGCCACTGTGCTGGAAATCGTGTTCGACGGCCAGAATGTGCTCGACGGATACCTGTCGCCAGAGGAATTGGAGGCCGGGAAATGGGGCAAGAGCGCCCTGCTTTTTCCCTTCCCCAACCGCCTGCGCGACGGGCGGTACACGTGGTTGGGCCGCGACTACGCCTTTCCGATCAACAACGCCGCCACCCAAAACGCCATTCACGGCTTTGTGCGCCACGAGGCTTTCGCGGTGACACACATCGAACTGGCCGCCGAAAACGCCGAGATCACCTGCCGACTCGATTATCTGGGACACCACGATTATTTTCCCTTTCCGTTCACTTTGGAGGCGGTGTTCAGCATGACCGATCGGGGGGCGTTTAGCGCCGCGTTTTTTGTCCGAAACCACCACAGCGAGGCCATACCCGTGGGCCTGGGCTGGCACCCATACTTCCGCCTCGCCGACCGAGCCGACGAGCACGCGTTGCACCTGCCCGCTTGCTCGTTGGTGGACATTGACGTGCGCATGCTGCCTACGGGGGGGCGCTCGTTGTACAGTGTTTTTTCAAAACCAACGCTCGTGGGCGGTACGGTGCTGGACAATTGTTTCCACGTGGAGGCATCCAACACGCTTTTTCACTTGAGCCTGCACGCCAACGGTCGTTCGCTCACCCTGGCGGGCAGCCGGGATTTGTTTCCGTTTTTTCAGGTTTTCACACCTCCTCACCGCGCGAGCATCGCCCTCGAGCCGATGACCTGCAACGTCAACGCGTTCCAAAACGGCGACGGATTGGTGACCCTGCCGCCCGGCGGCGACTGGTCGGCGGCATTTTTGTTGGAATACCGATAAGTTCTTTTCCACCGCAGAAGAGCGGAGTTGTTTTTTTGAAAAAAAACTCAAAACGAGGTCTGCTTCAGATCGAAGCGCAGGTACAAATTGACACCGAGATTGGTCATGCGGGCACCGCCCTGGCGGGCGGTTTCGTTGGTCAGGTCCAGTTCGTGGTACAGTTCGACACCGATAGCCGCTCGCTCGGCCTGCCCGATGACGTGGCCAAACCCGATACGGGTGGAGAGCATGAAGCCGGATTGGCTGCCCAACGGCTCGTCGGGTTTGAAAAACGTGGCCAAGTTTTCGCGTGCGTAGTCGTTGCCTACACTGTTGGTCAGTGTTTCGTAGCCGAAACCGGCATCGCAGAACACGCGCTTGAACCCGATATGTCCGGAAAAAAAGTAATCGCGCTCGAACGGGCGGTAGTCTTTGCCGATGCCGAGTGTGGCGGCGAACATAAGTTTTTGATAACTGGAAGGCGATGATGCCAGGTCGAGGTTCAGGAAGACCGGGAACTCCTGGTGCATCAAGAACAGGTTGAAGCCGTAGCGAAACATAGCGTACGACTTGGTGATATCGTAGTCCTGTTCAAACTGCTCCCACGTGTAGGACTCCGGCGGCTTGTGGCTTTCCTTGATCACCTCGTACAGGTTGCCAAGGCTGGTCGTTTTCATTAGTGTGTTGTGAAAAAGGATGGAACCGCCGACGTTGACCCCGAAGCGGGCGTAGAGTTTTTCCTTTTTTTGGGCCGTTGCCGAAAGGGCCAGCAGCAGGGCGATGCCAAGGGTAAGCGTTTGTTTCAACATTGCGTGATTGGATGGTGACAAGATGCGGTGATACCGAACCGAAGGAACGGAACTGGCGGCAGGGGACACCAAAGATTAGGGAGGATTAGGGGCACTGCTCAAAAATCGTTCCGTAGCGGACGGGAGCGAGTAGCCTGGCGAAGACCCTTTCACGAACGGGTGTTGAAAAACAGGGGTGCAAGGTACGCGTTGCGCCGGGGCGTGCGAGAAATTATCTTGAAAAAAATTCGGCCTGCCGCCGACAAAATCCCGATCCGGTTGTTCATATCCTCTCCCAAGACACAACATACCACACAAATGCTCAAATCCAGCCACCTTACCAAGACCTATTCCACCGCCGGTGGCGGCGAACTGACCGTGCTCGAGGATGTCAGTTTCGAACTCGCGCCCGGCGACACGTTTGCCATCGTTGGCCCGTCGGGCAGTGGCAAAACCACCCTGCTCGGCCTTTGCGCCGGACTCGACCGGGCCAGCAGCGGCTCCGTGGAGCTCAACGGCATCCGCCTCGACACGCTCTCCGAAGACGAACGCGCCGAGGTACGCAACCGCCACGTCGGTTTTGTTTTTCAAAATTTCCAACTGATCCCGACGCTCACGGCGCTGGAAAACGTGATGGTGCCGCTCGAACTGCGCAGCGACCCCAAGGCCGAACAAACGGCCCGTGCCTGGCTCGAAAAAGTGGGCCTCGCCGGCCGCCTCGACCACTATCCCGCGCAACTCTCTGGCGGCGAACAGCAGCGCGTGTGCATCGCCCGGGCTTTCTCCAACAGCCCCGCCATCCTGTTCGCCGACGAGCCTACCGGCAACCTCGACAACGACAATGCCGCCGGTATCGTGGACCTCATCTTCGACCTCAACCGGACAGCCGGAACCACACTCGTGCTCGTCACCCACGACCTCGAACTGGCACGCCGTACCGGGCGCATCCTCCGCCTCAAGGGCGGTCGAGTGAGCGAAAACTGAGGTGTTTTCACCGCAGAGGCGCGGGGGCGCGGAGATTTTTCAAAAAAGAAACACTCCGCGGCTCCGCGTCACTGTGGCGCAATTTGGGAGAAACCGCTCACACAAACATCCGCCCAACCACCGGAATCTCCTTCCGGTGCAGCCAGGTTAGGATGGCGCTGCCGACAAAAACCGTCAGGGCGAGCCAAAAAAGCGTGCCGCCATCGCCTTGTACCTCCACGCCCAACCGGGTCAAGTGCGCCACAATGGCCCCGCTGATGATACCGAGCGAACCCAAGGCACCCAAAGCCACAGTGCGCGGCCACAACAACAGGATTGAAACCACCAATTCGGCTACCCCGGACGCGATTCGCCCCCACGGCTCCACACCCAGTGTTTCAAAAATGTACACGCTTTCCGGTGCGGCAGTGAACTTGAAAAACAGCGTTTGCAACAGGATAATGGCTACCAGCAAGCGCAAAAAGAGGGAGTATTTCATGCTTTTTTACAAAATGAAAGGTGAAAACTTGCCTCAGTGCTAAAGAACGCGGACGAAATAAAGTACCAATTTTGGGGAGCCGGTTTGCCTCCTGCCGAGGCGCGAGGAGGGCGTTTAGCGGGACTAAAAAACCGACGAGCAACGAAAACAGGAGGCAAATAAGGCCGCCAAAATTGGTACTTTATTTCGTCCGCGTTCAAAAAGCACTAAAGCGCCGCAAAAGTGCGGAACAACCTGACTAACAAATGTCCGTTTCGCAACATTAATTCGACTTTAGCACTCGGGGTTTTGCCTGGCGTGACTTCGATACGGCGAGATAATCTTCGCACCTTCCTACGGTTTTGTCCGTTACCTCGCAAACAAATAACATCCGGTTTAATGTAACAGCCTGTCAACCCTGTACATTTGAACATTCTTTGTAACTATACCTCACGTCGCCAAGTTTTCAGCATGACGTATTGGTTTTCATGCTGAAAACTTGGCGACGCGAGGTATACTTAGCCTGTTGCCATGGTGGGTATCAGGTTCAGTGGTTACAATTCAAAAACCATTTCATGGGCTCCATAGGTATATTCTTGAGCGTTTCAATTGGCTAAAATCGAGATAGATAAGTACTCCGGGTGGCGGGTTGGTTCGTGGCAAAAAGCAGGGCGAGCCAGAAAAACACACGAAAAGCGTTACACTTTTTGATAAACCGCGCCGATACTTTTGCCTTGTTGAGTTACAAAATTCCACCCATGCCCTGCGACGTATCCAGCATGGGTCATAATTTTCTCACTCGTAGGGGCACAGCATTGATCTGATCTACCTGTGTCCAAAGTCTTTACATTCTTTTTATAATTAACCCATCCATCCTTCTATGATTAAATATTTTCTCGCCTGTGCCTCAGTAGTGCTCGGCACCCTTGCCCCGTCCCTCACTGCTCAAACGATCAGCATCGCCTACCAAACACCCGACAACCTGGTCGTGTGCGCCGCCGATACGCTGCGCATTACAGTACAGAACAACACCACCAACCCGATGGCTGCGGCTCTGTTGGATATCGAACTGCCCCCGGGCCTTCGGTACCGGCCCGGCAGTGCGACCAGCGGTGCGTCGGATGCCGACATTTCCAATCTGGGAAAACCCGTACTCGCCCTTCCTGACCTGATGCCGGGCATCCCGGTAACGGTGGAAGTACAATTGGAGGCCACCTGCGGATTGGTAGCGGCCATCAATTCAGCCCAACTATTCAGTGCCCTGCTTCGTGTACGGGCCGGTGCCGTGACGGAACAGACGACAACATCCAAGTTTCAGATACAGACCAGTCTGTTGGTCATCACGCAGGTGGACAACGCCGTGCTGGCCGGCGAAAAAGGCGACTTGCTGACGCGCACCCTTCACGTGCGCAATACCCGACTCGGGCCAGTACGGCACCTCTTCCTGCACGACGCGCACCCCAATGGCATCAGCATCCACGTGAACGGGGCAGTCACCGAACAAAACGATACGACACTGTACTCGGCCTACTTCGACGGCGCGTTTTTCAGCCAGTTCGGCAATGGTGACACCCTGCTGGATTTTGGTGAAACGGCGTTGGTCAAGCAGGAAATCGAGATCACGGACTGCGGGTTTCCGGCATTCAACTGCCGCTCAGACATCTCAGCAGGTTGGAGTTGTACGGCTACCGACCCAATCTGCCAAGCCGACAGCACGCTTGCTGACGTAAACGTGGCCGAATCCTCTTTTCAGCCCTTGTTGACATTTGAAACCCACTACGCCTTGCCGTGGGACCGCTGCGCCGACCTGCCCCACGAGATGCGCTTGCGCATTGTGAACCGCGGTGAGGCACCTGCCACCAACTTGGTTTTGCAAATCAATTCTGAAGGCCCGTTGGGCCTGGGGATGGACAAACATTCCTTCCGCTTGCGCCAAAATGGAACTGTTTCTTCGCTTACGCCCAACCTGACCACGGATTTTCCGCTAGTAGCCTGCGCCGGTAAAACCGCCTCGGGATTTGTGACACTCTTTATGCCGGAAATAGCGGGCCACGACACAGTGGATATTTCCTTCGACGCTTTTTACTGCATGTCCGCGTGCCTGCAGGTGATGCCCAAACTGCGTCTCAACTATTATTACAACAAACCCTGTCCGCCAGCGGGATTTGTAGTGGCTGATACCGTGACCTTCGAGCCTCGGGCGAGCGACTACCTCACCGGGGTGGTTAAGTACAGCTTCCAAGAGTGCCTGGTCGATGGCAAAAAATACTCGTTCACCTACCAGCTGAACTCCGCCAGGTTTTTGAACGACACGGGCTTTTTGTTCCTGAAAATGGACCTGCCACTTGGCCTGGAATGGTCGCCCGATTGCCCGCCTCTGCTCGGAGGCCAGCCCCCGGCCAAGTTTACAATCACACCCATGGTGACCACTTATCAGGTGAACCGTGTGCTGCTTGCCTTTGAATTTCCGCTGAACGACTCGATTATGCAACTCGATTTTTGCCTGAAAAACACCTGCCGGAGCGACGGCTCTTTTGTCAAGGTGAATCTGAAAAGCACCTCTCCGGGCGTTGATATTTTTGGCTATGTACCCCAGCCCTGCCTGGATTGCGCCTACGAGCCAAAAATGTCGGCCTACTTCTGGCCAACATTAGACTTGGACGTGAACTGCGCTTGGGGGGCCTGCGACAGTTTCCAGTTGCAAACCGAATGCCCCTGTCCTGTTGACACCAGCGATATGATGGTAGACTCCTGCCTTATCAACGGCGTGACATCCTCTGGCTGCGGCGTGCTGCGCTCCCACCACCAAGGCTATCGCCTGAATTACGATCTGCCCGATAACAACAACGACCGTACGGCCGACCCAGGCGGCGTTTTGGACCTCGGCAAGGTGCGCCGCGATCGGTTCCTCGTCGGCGACACCGTGCGCAATCTTTTGTCCACCAAAGTGCTGTGTGGCGACACAATCCAATGTCTTTTATACCAGGTTTTCACCGAAATCATCGGCTCGGACTTTGGGTACGCGGGCGTTTACGACACCTTCCACATCGGGCCGAATCAGGCAGACGCGGCGCGGTTCTCTTTTACCGATCTGGAGTTTTTGAAAGTGACCGAGGCAGAAGTCACCTTTTGGGATTCCAGCGCCAACGCCGTGTACACCTGCCCTGTGACATCTTTTAACCCGATCGGCGGCCTGTACGGCCATATCGTTATCGTTAATTCAAAACCCCCGAGAGTTGTGGACGAGTTCACGACCGCCAATTTCCCGTATAGACTCCAAATGGACGAACTTCGGGCCAACGGCTGCTTGCCGCCAGACTTTGTCCTGAGTACCGGCGATTCTGTGCAGCTGCGTGTTGACCTGAAATTAGGGGCAAACTTCGCCCCGAAGACTAAACCGAATTCGCCCCCGCTCGTCAATTTCGAGATGGGATACAACCTCCACAAGCAATACCTTCCCTTCAACTACCGAATATACGACACGCTGATGATGCAGTACTCCGGCTACATTGATTCGTTCAACGCAGCCACGTTTGGCATCCGACCCTGTGAACCGTCGCAGCAGGTAACGCCGTTTGCCTACGACATCCGCATTGCCCGCGAAAACCTGTTTCCCTTCGAAGTGCGGCCGTTGTCGAAAATCACCAACTACGACCTGGTGATGAAACCGCCTGGTTTGGTGCCCCAGTCGGCCACGCTGCTGTTTTTGAACCGCCAAAAAAACACCATGCTGCTGCAAAACCTGCCCCTGCCGTTCGTGTTGACCCCCGACTCGATGGTGCATGTGGACTTCGCCCCAGCCTACGTCGAGCCGATTGACGAGGGCTATGGGTTGCGTACGCGTTTAGTATTCGATCCGAACTGCGCGTTTACTAAACCGGACTCGTCGGCGGCATGGGTGACAGCTACGTTCCCAGGCTGTATGTCCATGCCCAACCCGATTACGCGGACGTTTGCAAACAAACTCGGTTTTTTCAGCAACAGCCCCCGCGACACAATTACTACCACCGAGCCGGTGCTGGATTTTCCCACCGAGGCTGTTTCGGCGAATTTTCTGCTGCGCAATCTCGCCCCGGTGGCGGCACCAAACTACTGGGTTCAACTCGTAAACCCCGAGGGCGGCCTCGTTGACCCGACCATCACTATTCTCGGTCCGGGCACGGTAGTCACGCCTGCCAACGGTGTTTTCCAACTTGGCACTTTACCTGTATTCGGTTTGCAGAACTTGCGCGTATCGGCCACCAACACCACCTGCGACCCGCAGCACCTGCTCGTCATTTACGGTTGGGACTGCTCGCCCGTCACCCAGCCCGATGCCGATGCTTGCGGGCGCGACACGCTCGAAATCCTGTTGCGGCCCCAAAACCCGGAGATCGAACTCGAACTCGTGAACCCGCCCACCGACGTGCCCCTGTGCGACACGTCCGATTATTTCGTGCTTGAACTTTCCAACGCCGATCTCGGTCATGCCTACAAACCATACATTAATATAGAACTGCCGCCAGGGCTGCTGATCCTGCCCGGCTCCTGTGAAATGGCCTACCCGGCCAACAGCACCTACCTGTCCATCCCCGACCCGACGGACAAAGGCAACGGCGTATTGGAGTGGAACTTAGCAGTACTTCAGGACTCATTGGAGGCCAACGGCCTGCTGGGGGTGTACGCTTTTGCGAGCATGAAAAATGCCCTGCGTATTCGCTTCCGCGTAATGGCCGAGTGCGGGGTTGTGTCCAATACCCAGCTGCTGTTCGGTGCACACGCCGAATGGTACTGCGGCAGACCGACCAACAGCTTGCGCAAGGCCAGCGACCCGATCATCGTGCAGGGCAGCACCCAGCCGACGTACTCGGTGCAGATCGGCATAAACGAACCTGTGGGCGGGCCAGTGCCCTGCAACACGGAGCGCACCCTGTCGGTCAACCTCATTCTGTCCGGCCCGGCCTTGCCTGGCGACAGCGTGTACGTGGAGCTGCCGCCGAGCTACGCCTATGTGCCCGGTTCGTATCTGCCCGGACAAAACGCCCTTCCCGGCGGCCCGCAAACGACGGGCAACCTCCTGCGCTGGGCGTTACCCATAGCGCTACCCGCCAACTCGTCGGTGCAGTTCAGTTTCCGGGTCGTGTCTGGCAACGAACCGAACTGTGACGGTGGCCTCGTGCGCATATCAACCCGCCAGAGCACGTCGGCATTTTGCCCGACGATCAACGATTTTTGTACCATATACACGGCTACCGGTGAAAAATCGCTGCCCTTGGAACCATACACTCCTGACCTGACCGTGACGGATGCTTCAGGAAGCATCAACGCTACGGGAAGCGGTACTTTCAGCGTGGATGTGGCCAACAACGGCGGCCTGCCTGCTCTTTTGTCGGTGCTACAAATCGTGCGCGACGTGGACGGCGACGGCAAACTCTCGGCGGCGGACACGGTGTTTGTCTCGGTTTTTCCTGAAAAAACACTCGCAGCGGGTGGAGCGCTTACGGTGCCCATCCAGTCGCCCAACCCGCTGGACCTGTGCAACTTGCTCGTGGTGGTACCTGCTGCCGAAAACTGCGCCTGCGACACGGTCGTTTTCCCGCTGACCATAGAGGCCGAGACCTACGCGCCAAAAGTTTTATGCCTTGGCGACTCTATACTGCTCGGGTTGGCCAACGGCCCGATGATCGGGCATATATACACCTGGACGGGCAGCCAAGCGCCACCTTGTACCGACTGCCCCCAGTTCAAATTCTTGCCCCCGGCCCCTGGCCCTTATACGCTGACCCTGACCGACTCGCGGGCAAACTGCACGGTCCGGCACGCCTTTTTAGTACAGGTTTATGAACCTCCGACATTGATTTCGCAAAACACCGGCATCTGCCAGGGCCAACAGGCGGTGCTCGAAACGTCGGTGGCCGCATTGTGGCAATGGTCGGGCCCGGGCATTGCCAACCCCGGTGCGGCCATGCAGACGGTGCGGCCAGTACAAAGCGCAACGTATTACGTGACGGCCACGAGTGCCGAGGGGTGTGTTTTGAGCGATTCGGTGGAAGTGACGGTGTATTTGCCCGATACCACCGACCGGGGCGTTTTGCGCACCTGCGAGGGTACGCCCGTGGACGTGTTCGGCACGCTGACGGAAACATCCGGTGCGTACCGCGACACGCTGACCAACGCCAACGGCTGCGACAGTTTGGTTTTGTTGGTGCTGGAGGTGGAGCCAAACACCGAGGCAGAAATTTTGCGCTGTTCGCCCGACACGGTCGTGGTGTTCGGCAAGCCCGTGACCGTTGCCGGGACGTACTGCGACACCATACCGTCCAGCCTCGGCTGCGACAGTATTCACTGCATAACCGTGCGCGATTACCCGATCCCGGACCTGCCGGAAGTGGCCGACACGATCTACTTTTTGGAGGGCACCTCCGTGCTGCTGCCCGGCCCCGGTGGCTATGCGGGCTATCTGTGGATGCCGCCCGAATGGCTCGACTGCCCCACATGCCCCAGCCCAATCGCCACGCCGCCCGACACGATACGCTACACGCTTGTGGTGCGTACTGGCGACGATTGTCCCGACACCATCGTGTACTTCCTGATCCCATTCCCGCCTTGCGACCCGGCCCGGATCAGTATGCCGAATACTTTTACGCCCGACGGCGACGGGGTGAACGACACGTTCACCCCGGTCGTACATGAAGGCGTGGAAGTGGTGGGGCGGCTGACGGTCTACAACCGTTGGGGGCAAAAAGTGTATGAATCCGGCAGCCCGAATGCGGCCTGGGACGGCAGTACGTTAGGGGAGCCAGCGCCTTCGGACGTGTATGCGTGGCTGTTGGAGGTGCTGTGTACGGACGGTGAGCGGAAGTTGCGGTGGGGGGATGTGACAGTGTTGCGGTGAGGGTCAAAACCCAACCCGAAACACGTCTGCGGCGTTGATCTCAAAATCCGGCAGCACCGGTACGGCGTTGCACCGCATGGTGCCTTCGCATACCGTCACGTCTGTTGGGGATCGGTACACGGACACCGTTTGTTCTACGGGGCTGATGTACCATGCCACTTGTACGCCAGCGCGGAAGTATTCACGCCTTTTCAGAACGATATCGTCATGCCGATCGGTAGGGGATATGATTTCGACAACAAACTCCGAGACACGCTCATCGGCAGTCTTGATCTTGATGTCGGGCCAAAAAGACAGGTCGGGGCGGCGCTGTTGGTCGGGGCCGGTAAGTTGATCCATCTCGGGTATCAGTTCTGCTCCGGCAGAGTAGGCTGTTGTGCGGGCAAACAACCGAGAAAGGTTACGGATGATATGGGCATGATGGGCGTTCGTATTGCTTTTGTACTTTTCGATCCGGCCTTTGTTGAACTCGTATTTGAAACTGCCCTCTCGATTGGCATACCTTTTCCTGAAGTCCGCCAGCGTAATGGTCCGTGGTACGGGCTTGATCGGTGACGCGATGTCAGCTTGTCCGGTTGCGCTGGGTATAAACGGAATCCTGCATTTGCGGTTTTTGCAAAAAGTCTGTTTTTATCGAGAAGGTACGCTTGCATTAATTTTCGCAGCGCAGTAGCCCAAAAAAATCCCTCCCCCCAAATGCAACCCTTGCCGCAGGCTGCGACCTTACCTGTCAAACGCCATCGTGGCACAGGGCTGGCCCGGGCCGAACGCTCCACGACCGCAGAGCACCTTTCCGTTCATTTTCAAAAAACAAACTTTAGGTATGTCAAAAGCACTCAAATTTTTTCTCTTGCCCGCCGTGGCCGTTGTTGCCTTCTTTTTTGCCTGCAACAAAACAGACGATCTCACCATTGACGAGGCCATGGACGAAGTGCTGTACAGCGTTCAGGAGCGCGGCGGCATGGGTCGTTACGGCTGCTTCGAGCTGGTTTTCCCCGTGAGCATTACGCTGCCCAACGGCACAACCGTGGAGGTGGACTCTTACGATGCGATCAAGCAGCAGTTGCGAACCTACTTTGAGGCCAACGGCGGCCGCCGCCCGCGCGGCGGCATGCGCAATCACCTCAATTTCGTGTTCCCGATCTCCGTGGTTTCCCAGGACGGCGATGTGATCACCGTCGAGGACGAGGCTGCATTGCTGGCGCTGCGTGCCGAGTGTGGGGGCACCTTCGGGAGCCACGGCCCACGCGGCCACGGCCAGCACGGCCTGTCGTGCTTCGAAATCGTGTTCCCCATCACCATTGAGCTGCCCGACGGCACCACGCAACAGGCCGATAGCCGCCAAGCCATTCACCAGATTATGCGTACCTGGAAGCAGAACAACCCAGGCGTGCAGGGCCGCGCCAAGGTCGTGTTCCCGATCACCGTCAAAATGGCCAGCGACGGCACCTTGGTCACCGTCAACAGCCGCGAAGAACTCCGTGCGCTGAAGGCAGGCTGCCAATGATAAGTACGTTTGAAAAAAGTGCAGGTATGGATCACCTCGTTCGCGGGGTGGTCCAATTTTTTTGTGGTTTTGGTACTATTTAGCACCAGGATACGGCAGCACTACCCGTAAAGTTTTTCACCACAGATTTTCACAGATTCACACAGATTTTTCTCTGCCCGTTTAAAAATCTGTGCGAATCTGTGAAAATCTGTGGTGAAAAATGGTTCGCCGTTAGCAGGCGCTAAATAGTCGCTGCTTCTGAAAAAAGCCAAGAGGCCGATGCGCCACAAAGGCATGGCCACCAAGCCGTACATCGCTCGGCATTTTTTTTCAACAAAAAATATTTGGGCAAAAAAATGCCTCGCTATCAGCGGTTTGTGCAAAAAGTAGCGGACAATTTTTGGAGAATGCTTGTTCATTCCGAAGGCTCGGCCTACCTTCGCCGCCGC
>JBEBHD010000259.1:0-7354 GCA_040080915.1 Saprospiraceae bacterium | reverse complement strand
AGGCCAAGAAAAAGCAAAACGGCAGCACTGAGTGAACCAGTGAATATCCTGTTGCTCGGCGGCGGAGGTCGCGAGCACGCGTTTGCTCTGAAACTTTCCAATGATCCCGGCTGCGCCCGGCTGTTCATTGCTCCCGGGAACGCCGGTACAGCCGAATGCGGCACCAATGTAGCGTTGTCCACAACCGATTTTTCGGCCATCCGGGAATTTGTCCTGAAAAACGAGGTCGGCTTGGTGGTAGTCGGCCCGGAAGAACCGCTCGTGCGCGGCATCGTGGATTATTTTCAAAACGATCCCGACCTGCGCAGTGTCAGTATCATCGGCCCGTCGGCTGCCGGTGCCCAACTCGAAGGCTCCAAGGCTTTTGCCAAAAAATTCATGGAGCGGCACGGCATTCCAACCGCCCGCTATCGGGAAGTCACGACCGTTTCGGAAGGCGCGAATTTTCTCCAAGCCCTGTCGCCACCGTTTGTGCTGAAGGCCGATGGCCTTGCAGCAGGCAAAGGCGTGCTCATCCTGAACGACCTGCGCGAAGCGACCGAAGCCCTCGGCACTTTGCTCGCCGGTCAGTTTGGCGAAGCCAGTCGCCGGGTTGTCATCGAAGAGTTTCTCAGCGGCATTGAGTTTTCGGTTTTCGCGCTCACCGATGGCAAGGCATACCGCATTTTGCCGGAGGCAAAAGATTACAAACGCGTCGGTGAGGGCGACACCGGACCGAACACCGGCGGTATGGGAGCCGTATCGCCCGTGCCGTTCGTGACTCCAGAACTTTGGAAAAAAGTGGAGGAGCGCATCATCCTGCCCACCGTGCAGGGCCTCGCCACCGAAAACCTGGACTACAAAGGCTTCCTTTTTTTCGGCCTCATCAATGTGGACGGCGATCCGTTTGTTATCGAGTACAACTGCCGCATGGGCGACCCCGAAACAGAGGTCGTGTTTCCCCGGTTGAAAAACCACCTGACCGACCTTTTTGGAAACCTGCTGAACGGCCAACTCAGCCGCGCCAGAATTGAGGTTGCCCCTGAAACTGCAGCTACCGTCATGCTCACCGCTGGCGGGTATCCCGGCGAATACGGCAAGGGCGACCGCATCGAAATTTCCGGCAAACAACCCGGCTCACTTTACCTCCATGCCGGGACCACAACCAATGCAGGAGGACACCTTGTGACCAACGGCGGGCGCGTCATGGCAATCACGTCCTTTGGAAATTCACCCTCCGAAGCCGTAGCCAAATCGCTCAAGGCTGCCGAACAGGTACAGTTTGTGGGCAAGTACTTCCGCAGCGACATCGGAAGCGACCTGTGAGTTATTTATTATTGAAGGAAATCGAGTAGGAATAGGTCGTGGCGGGTTGCTTGGGTGGTTCGGTGGCGGGTGTCGGAGCCGGAGCAGTGGTCACATAATTGTATTGAATCTGCGCTTGCGGCTGTAAAATGACCGGCTTTTCCACTTTGACAGGTTTAGGCAGTTTAAATCGAATGTTCGCCTTTTGGTGAAAAAGCACGCGAACGCCGCGATTTCGCCCGACGGAAAATTTCAACATCCGCACGACACGTGCTGCTTCTTCGTCGCAGCCGTGGCCGATACCCTGAATGATGCGCGTATCCACCACGTTTCCTTGGTAGTCAATGTCGTATTCCAAATACACAATGCCCTCGGTACGGGCCTTGACGGCTTCCGGCGGGTAGCGCAGGTTTTCGTAAATAAACTTGGTTATTTCTTTCGGGCCACCGGGGTACTCGGGCCGCTGAATAAAATGTTTGGGCTTCTTTTCGCGCTCCATCGAATTGTCAGAAAAAGATTTTGTAGGCCAATTTATCGCCGCGCTTGGTTTTTTCACCAAGCGCAAACGGTTTCGTATGGTTGGTGTGCGCTTGGTGAAAACACCAAGTGCAGCGGTAATTTTAGGTCAATTTTTGCACGGTTAGTCGCTGAAGCACTATTTTTTCAAACAACCGCAACGCGAAAAACACAAAAGCCAACAAGCAGCCGATTTGTAAAAATGAACTGCCCAACATTGCGCTCCAATCAACCACCGGTAATGAAACCTGCGGCAGGTTAATGGCCGGCACATCAAGGGCAGGCATTTGGAGGGCCGCGATGACCATCGCTATGGCCGGGGCCAATATGAAAAGTACGAACACCGAGGCGATGACCCGCACGATCCAGTCGTTGCCTTTGGCCTGTACGGTTTTCGTGACGTGCTCCGTCGCCCACGCGGCCATTACGCGGTCGGCAAAGCCAGGCTTGGGCGATTCGAGTGGCAGGGCTGACATCTCGCGTTTTTCGTCCAAAATGGCCTGCAAATGGGCTTTCCACTCCGGGTGCAGGCTTAGATAATTTTCTACCTGCTGCCGTTGCGATGCGTCCAGAAAACCGTCCGCGTAATCCCAAAGGATGTCGTCAGTCAGAAAAAATGTGCTATTCATATTGCTGCTGTTTTTGAGTTTTGGGTTTGAAGGATTCTGGTTTGAAGGCTTTGGGTTTGTAGGGACGTGGTGCAGTTGATTTATTCTGTGTGGTGCATGTCAAATGTTGAGGCAAAATTGGCATCCATGATCGCTCGCAGGCGCTGGCGGGCGCGGCAAAGTTTGGTCTTGGCATTAGTCATCGTGAGGTCCATTACTTGGCAAATCTCTTCGAGACTTTGCTCGTAGAGGTAAAACAGGGTGATGATACTGGCATCGTCAAGCGAAAGCAGGTCAATCGCTTGACGCAAAGTAGCATTCCGGTCGTCGCGTTCCATCGCCTTGGAGGCATCCGGTACCAACTCGCTTTTCAACTGAATCGGCCGTTGTTCATCGTCAAGCGATTGGATATCCGGCGTTTTTTTTCTCAAATGGTTCAACGAGGTGGAGTAAACGATCCGGTACAGCCAAGTCGTAAACCGGCATTCGCCTCGAAAATCGGCCATGTACCGAAACATCCGCAAGAAACAATCCTGTGCCACTTCGTGTGCATCTTCGCGGTTTTTGACGAAACGCAGTGCCAACGTGAACACGTACTTTTCGTACCGTTTCACCAACATGGAACAGGCGCTTTGTCGCCCGCTCAATGCCTGCTGAATCAGAATTTCGTCGCTAATCTGTGCGGCCATGTAACGGCTCGTTGTTGGTTGTTCGGCGTGGGACACTGGTTGGGTTCGGCAGGTTACATTCGCTGTCAAAGGTATGCATTCAAGCCAGACATTTTTGCAGCCATTCAGCCAGCATTTTTTGATCCACCTGCTCGAACGGATGTTTTACATCCGGCAGCGCTTCAAAACGCCCGTTGGGCATCCATCCCGCCGCCTGTTCGGACTCGTCACGGCCCACCATGTTGTCCGCCTCACCCAAGCCTACGATGACCGGGCAGGTTATGGCCCGGAAATCGGCCTCCGAGAGTGCTGCTCCATTTCCAAGGTCATGCAGCAACCCGGCCGTTTGGCGTACTACCACCTGCCAATCGGCAGGAGCGTGGCGGTCGGCGAGTAATTGAGCGAACACAGGCACCTTGGCCGCAATTTTTTCCGGGTTGAGCATAGCCGTTTCTCTGGCGGCCGTTTCGGGCGACCACGCCAGTTTGGTGCCAAGGGTGACGATGCGCCCGACACGGTCCGGGTAGTTTCGCGCCAGCCAGAGGGCCACATAGCCGCCCATGCTGTACCCGAAAATATCCACCACGTCGAGGTTAGTTTTTTCCAAAAAGGCAAGCACGCTGGTCGAGAAATGTGCGATGGAAAACTCCGTGTCGGTGCTTTGCCCGCCGTGGCCCGGAAAACCGGGGGCAAACACGGCCCGCTCCACCGACAAGTCCTGCTTCAGATCGTCGAATTGAGCCGCACTGCCAAGAGCGCCGTGCAGCAACAAAAGTGGTTTTTTCATGGCGGCGAAGGTACGGGGGTATGCCTATCTTTGGGGCAAAGATTTTTTACCATGCAACTACGCGCCCAGTTGGTTGACCTGCACGCCAGCCGTATTTTTCCGGCAGAAATTACCATCGAAAACGGTAAAATCCATCAAATTCGAGCCGTGGACAATGCGCCTGCCGAGGCGGGTTTTTTGTTGCCCGGTTTTGTGGACGCGCACGTCCACATCGAAAGCAGCATGTTGCCGCCTGCAGAGTTTGCCCGAATGGCGGTAGTTCACGGCACGGTGGCCACGGTGTCGGATCCGCACGAAATCGCTAACGTGCTCGGGGTCGAAGGGGTGCAGTTCATGCTCGACGATGCTCGCCGTGTGCCCGTAAAATTTTGCTTTGGCGCTCCGTCTTGTGTGCCCGCCACGAGTTTTGAAACGGCCGGGGCCGTGCTCGACGCAGCCGACGTGGAGCGCCTGCTCGAAAACCCGGCCATCGGCTACCTGTCGGAAATGATGAACTTCCCCGGCGTGCTGCACGGCGATGCCCAGTGTTTGGCCAAAATCGCCGCTGCCCATCGGCTCGGCAAACCGGTGGATGGGCATGCTCCAGGCCTGCGAGGCGATGATGCCCGGCGCTATTTCTCTGCCGGCATAACCACCGACCACGAGTGTTTCTCCTACGAGGAAGGACGGGAAAAAGCCCTGCTCGGTATAAAAATCCTGATCCGTGAGGGCAGTGCTGCCCGCAACTTCGAAGCATTGTGGCCGCTATTGCGCGAATTTCCCCAACAGGTCATGTTTTGTAGCGACGATAAGCACCCAGATGACCTGCTACGCGGGCACATTGACCGGCTCGTCGCCCGTGCCATAGCCAAGGGCTGTGACTTGTTCGATACCCTCCGGGCTGCATGTATCAATCCCGTGCAACATTACCGGCTACCCGTGGGCCTGTTACGCGAGAGCGATCCGGCAGATTTTATTCGCGTGGCCGACCTGACGAATTTTAAAGTTCTGGAAACGTACATCGGCGGCGTGTGCGTGGCCGAAAACGGTGTGACCCGTATCTCGCACCTATCTACTGCGACTCCCAACCAGTTTGCGGCCTTGCCGAAATCACCTGCCGATTTTCACCTGATTGCCCGACATGGCACCGGCATTGTGCGTGTTATCCGGGTCTGGGACGGCGAGATAGTCACGGGCAGTGAAGAGGGCCACGCCCGTATGCAGGACGGGATGTTGCTGCCGCACCCTGCCCACGATTTACTGAAAATTGCTGTGGTGAACCGCTACGCGCCGACTGTCGCGCCAGCTATCGGGTTTGTGCGCGGATTTGGTTTGCAACGCGGTGCATTGGCCTCCAGTGTGGCGCACGATTCACACAACATCGTTGCCGTGGGCACCGACGACGCGGCGCTTTGCCAGGCGGTCAATGCTGTCATCGAATCGCGGGGTGGTATATGCGCCACCGATGGCGCAGGAGAAACGCGGGTGCTGGCACTGCCCATCGCCGGGCTGATGAGTCCGGCGGACGGGTACGAACTGGCCCAGTCGTACGCCCGGTTGGACACCTGGACAAAGGAGACGCTGCACTGCGCCCTGAGGGCACCGTTCATGGCATTGTCGTTCCTCGCCTTGCCCGTGATACCGGCGCTGAAAATGACCGACAGGGGGCTTTTTGATGTTGAAACGTTCGATTTTGCAGCGGTAGAGCGGGGTTGATGGAGCAAAGGCAACCTTTTGGCGCAACCTCAACGCAGTAGGGTAACATCGCCCTTCAGCAGATGCAACCCGCCCCCAGCATCCCGGTAGCGGATGTACCAGGCGAACACCGCCGCGTCGAGTGCCCGGCCCCGGTAGGTACCATCCCAGTCCACCCGTGGCACATCGCGCCAAATAGCCACCAGCTCGCCCCATCGGCTCCAGACAGAGACTTCTTCGAACACGCCGCCGTGCGGGGAAACGACCTCCCAGGAATCGTTGCTTCCGTTGTTGTCGGGCGAAAACACGTTGGGCACGTACGGTTTGGCCCATTCTTGAACCTCTATCAAAAAATGGTGCGAAAAGGTGCAGCCCGCGCGGTTGGTATAGACCACCTCCACCTCCACCGTTTTCCGGGTAGAAACTGTCGTGCGTGAACAAGTATCGCAAAAAAACAGGGCCGCCGGCAGCCATTGCACTGACCAGTCGGTAGGGTTCAGGCCTAAATCCAGCACCAATGCCTGACCCTGTTTCAAAACTGTGTCGCCCGGCACCGGCAAAACCGGCACTGCGGATACGGCGACGGACAGTATATGCAAGGAGTCACAGCCATTGGCGGCAATGAAAGTCAGCGTCCGTACGCCCGCGCCCGCGATCCACTCGCCGTTGATCAGCACCGAATCGCCCGGGCAGATCGTGAGCGTGTCCGTCCGGTAGACGTTCGGCAATACCGAAACATGCGCCCGAACGATCGTGTCGCAGCCGCCGCCGCTGGCGGAAACGCGCACCGCGTAGGTTCCCGCGCCGCTCAGCCATTCCGAGCCGACCAGCACGCTGTCGCCAAGGCAGAGGGCAAACGATGCCGTTTTTTCCGGCAAGGACTGCACTAACACGCGGATTTCCTGCACGCTGTCGCAGCCCGCCGCGCTCGTGAAGGTCTGGCTACGCACGGCGTTTTCGGCCACCCACTGGCCGAACACCTGTACCGAATCGCCTGCGCAAATCGTGACCGTTTGCGAAGCAAAAACGGCGGGCGTTTCCGAAATGGACACCTGGTACACCGTGTCGCAACCGCCGCCGTTGGCGGAAACGCGCACCGCGTAGGTTCCTGCGCTGCTCAGCCATTCCGCGCCGACCAGCACGCTGTCGCCGGGGCAAAGGACGAACGAGGCGGTTTTTTCCGGCAGCGGAGTCACCAGCACGCGGATTTCCTGCACGCTGTCGCAGCCTGCGGCACTGGTGAAAGTTTGGTTCAGCACGGCGTTTTCGGCCACCCACTGGCCGAACACGGCCACGGAATCGCCCGCGCAAATCGTGATCGTTTGCGAAGCAAAAATGGCGGGCGTTTCCGAAATGGAAACTTGATAAATCGTGTCGCAGCCGCCGCCCATGGCGGAAACGCGCACCGAGTAGGTTCCCGCGCCGCTCAGCCATTCCGCACCGACCAGCACGCTGTCGCCCGGGCAGAAGGCGAACGATGCGGTCTTTTCCGGTAGGGACTGCACCAGCACGCGGATTTCCTGCACGCTGTCGCAGCCCGCAGCGCTGGCGAAGGTTTGGCTCAGTACGGCGGGCGCGGCCACCCACTGGCCGAAAACCAGCGCCGAATCGCCCGTGCAGATCGTGATCGTTTGCGACGCAAAAATGGCGGGCGTTTCCGAAATGGAAACTTGATAAATCGTGTCGCAGCCGCCGCCCATGGCGGAAACGCGCACCGCGTAGGTTCCCGCGCCGCTCAGCCATTCCGCACCGACCAGCACGCTGTCGCCCGGGCAGAAGGCGAACGATGCGGTCTTTTCCGGTAGGGACTGCACCAG
>JBEBHD010000403.1:0-1920 GCA_040080915.1 Saprospiraceae bacterium | reverse complement strand
GTACAGCCATGCGAAATCAATAAACCCGATGAACAGCCAAAGGGCAATAGTACTTGGCCAGTTGTAAGCCATATCTAGCAGCATCAGCAGCCGCGGCTGGAACCAGAACAAGGCCAGTAGCCAGATCGAGAACACGGCGATGTAAAGGGTGGGCTTTGGTGATGCGGCCATTGGGCGTGCAGCCTCCCGGCTCGGTTCGGCGAACGCCTTTGCGGTTGGTTGGAGCGGCAATGCTACCGCCTCGACGAACGACTTGTTGTGTTCAGGTTTCATGACAATCCGTTAAATTTTTAAGTAAAAGAGAGCGCTGCGGGCACGGTGCATGCCGAGCCGTCATTGGGTGAAAGAGCGGGGGAAGTGGTGTAGTCGTGATTATTTTTCCAAACGAAACTTGATCCCGGCTGCCAGCACGGTGAGGTCGTCGAAGGGCATATCCTCCCAGCGGAAGGAAAGTTGGCCCCAGATGGTCTGGCTCATTGGCAGAATGGCCGTCACATAACAGCCCTTGATTTCATCGTCGGTCACGCCCTCCGGCACCCCGGCCATGCCGTAGAAAAGGCCGAGGTTCAGTTCGTAGCCGTTTTGTGTGCGGAACTGGTTGTTGAGCATGAACCGGTTTTCCGGGCGTGCAGCACCTTCCACGACGGCCCGGAAGTAGTACGGCTCCAAGGCATACCACGAGCCGACCGGTACGCGAAAACCGGCGTAGGCCATCCATTCGTTGGCTATTTTGTCGCTGGTGGCCAGAAAACCGCCCGCCTTGACGAGCATGCCGTTGCCGAAAAACACAATCTGCTCGCCGCTGCACAGCTGTTGTGTCACATCGTCGGGCAAAAATCGAGCACCGAACTCCACGCGGGTGGTCAGGGTTTTGTTCCAGCCGATGGCACCGCCCAGCGACAGGGCCTGCGCCTCTTGATTTTTCCGCACGAATGCGGCCAGATCGGAGGTCAGCGAATTGTCGTACTTGAGGTACATGCGCAATTTTCGGCTGAGCTGACTGCTGAGCTGCACGTTGCGCAATCCGAATTTACTCTCGCCAGCAGTAGCAGAATAACCGGCCCACACGTCAAGTTCCAGTGGCGAGGCCATGCCGTAGGTGCTTTTCAGCAATTCGGCGGCGGTACCGTTGGTCGAGTCAATTTGCAGGGCGCTGAGCAGGGCGATCCGCGCTTTTTTCACTTCGTGTCGCATCAGGTAGGTTTGCGCCAATGCAATGCGATATTCCGTTTCCTTTGGAAATTTCGTGGCCAAATCCCAAAAATACGGCTCGGCTCCCGCCCCATTCCCACGCCACAGGTGTACATAACCCATGCCTTTGATGGCTTCGGGGTTGTCGGGTGTCAGTTTGTTCAGCCGCTCAAATAGGGCCTTGGCCATTTCGTAGTTGCCCGACCAGGCGTAGTTATAGCCCTGCCCGATCAGTGCCTCGGAATACGCCGGGTTGATGGACAAGGCCGTCTCGAAGTTGAACCGCGCCTTGTTGTACTGCTTCCACCAAGAGTAGTTGTAGCCAGCCCCGACCAACGCCTCCAGATCGTTCGGGCGTTGGCTGAGTATGCGGTTATACACCGCTTCGGATGCTTCGTGCTGGCCAGCCACCGCCAATCGGCGGGCTTCCTTGAGGTCGCTGGTTTGCCCAGCCGCCCCTAACGCCATGCACAGGAAAAAAATCAAGAACAAGTAAGATGTTTTCATGCTAAAAAATTCATGTTGATTAAACGACGGCTCAAAGGTGCCGGGCCGAAAAATAGCACACGAAAAAACGAGGCCGAGCGGGCATAAATCCCTACCCAATGAGGAAAATCAGCACTCCACGGCTTGACGAACCAAGCGGGGCAAACACCTTTTTTTGTTGGAAATTGAATATGTCACATCGCTTGCAGCAATCCGGGCAAGGAAATTTATTTTAAAATAATA
>JBEBHD010000258.1:0-7401 GCA_040080915.1 Saprospiraceae bacterium | reverse complement strand
CGTACATCCGAAAATCGTTGTCTGGCAAGGTGTCGGCAGCGGGGTAGGCTTGTTCGTGGTTTTGGGCAAACGAGTAAAAAAACGGGAAGGTGTCGGGCGGCAGGGGCGGCGGCAGCGCGGTGGTGTCTCTGCCGGGTTGTTGTCCAGTGGCCGGTTCCGCAGGCAAACCGAACGCCAAGGACACGGCAAGCAGGTGCCAAAACAACGATTTCCGAGGCCTGTGGGGCTTCGGAAATCGTTGCTCAAAAAAACGGGTTAGGCCAAATGGACGACATGCGCTATCGCTCATTGGCTGGCCCGTTGCTCTTGTTGGCGAATGTCGCGAACCAATTCCTCTCCCACTCCCGCGAGCAAGGCAATGCGGGCATCGTTCCAATCCGTAGAGCGGATCAAGTTGACAACAAACTCGCGGGCTTTCATTTCGATACCTTTCTCGATACCTTTCTCGATACCTTTCTCGATACCTCTCTCCATACCTTTCTCCATACCTTTCTCGATACCTTTGGCGAGTACTTTATCGTAAGTTGACATAGCAATTGATTTTGAATCGTCTGGCAAAGTTTCAATCAAATTTTCGAGTTCCTGAAAATCCATTTGCATCCGCTTCTGAACATATGTGAAAACCATGTCCATAAGCAAGTGGTCCATGACAGGGTTGCCGGAACGTCCGACAAAAATAATGATGTCCCGGAAATTTTTCTCCAACTGGACTTCGTCGTAAGCGAACTTGAACGCCAAATAAACGCTGCGCAACGCCCCCAAGTCATTTTTTGTTTTTATCAGCTCTACGGGAACGGTGTTCAAGTCGGTGAGAATGTAGTCCATTTCGGGCAAAAAACGCCGAAAATGATTGGGCAGGCCGCGAAACTCCTCCCACAACGAACTATTCGACCACTTTCGCTGCCCGTGGTAAACTACGATCGGAACCACAAAACTCAGATCAGCGCCGTTGGCCACGTCCTTTTGCCATATTCCCAAAACATATTGGATGAGCTGGATAGCGATATGCTGCTCCGGCAGACCGCTCTTGTGCTCGAAAAGGAACGTCACTTTTACAGCCCTGCCGCTCCGAAGCAGGCACTGCCAGACCACGTCCGAAAATCCGGCTTTCAGGTCGGTGTCAACATAGGACTCAGATAACAGCTGGAGACCGTCCAACTGCAAGTCCGCGACGAGAACCGCTGGCAATGCATCACGCAAATGTGCCACGGCTATTTCCTTCACGGAAAACACGCCTCGAAAAAAATTGTCGTGCTCCCGTTCGGTTTTGGAACGGGCAGGTTTTTTCTTTTTCATGGGCCGTACTTTGTCTTTTCCCGCCGAAAATTATTGAATCAGCGCCGGGTTCATGCCCATATTCGAAAAACCGCCATCGTGAAACAGGTTTTGCATGGTCACATACCGGGTCAGGTCGCTGAACAGCACCACGCAGTAGTCGGCACAGGCTTCGGCGGGGGCATTGCCGAGGGGGGACATCTTGTCGGCATAGTCGAAAAATTCGTGAAAACCTTTCACGCCCTGACCCGCCGTGGTCTTGGTGGGCGATTGCGAGATGGTATTCACGCGCACGTTTTTGGCCGTACCGAGGTGGTAGCCAAAACTGCGGGCAAACGACTCCAGCAGCGCCTTCGAATCGGCCATCTCGGAGTAGTCAGGGAATACGCGCTGTGCGGCGATGTACGTCAGGGCCAAGATGCTGCCCCAATCGTTGATGGCATCTAATTTCCAGATCGTTTGCATGGTCTTGTGGAACGAAATGGCGCTTACGTCCAAGGTTTTTTGCATCCACTCGTAGTTCAGGTCGGTGTACGCGCGGTTTTTGCGCACGTTCACCGACATGCCGATGGAGTGCAGCACGAAATCTGCCTTGCCGCCGAAATGCTCCATACTTTTTTGGAACAAGTTTTCCAAGTCCTCCGGCGAAGTGGCATCCGCCGGGATGATCGGGGCGTTGCACTGCTCGCCCAATTGGTTGATCTCGCCCATGCGCATGGCCACGGGTGCATTGGTCAGCACGATCTGTGCGCCTTCCTGCACGCAGCGCTCGGCCACTTTCCAGGCAATGCTTTGGTGGTCGAGTGCGCCGAAGATGATGCCTTTTTTTCCTTGAAGAATCATTCTAAGTGATGAGTGATAAATGATGATTGATGAACGAACTAAAGCCGACGTTTCATTTCGCGCAGTGGCAGTTCAAAGCCCGGCAGCACATCTTCGCCGGAAAGATTTTTGTCGCCAAAACCGGCAATGACCTCCGCCGCTTGGCCGGGCCGATAGATGTACGCTTTTTCGTCGTACGGGTCAATGAGCCAAGCAAGCCGCACGCCGTTTGCCATCCAGGTGTCGGTCATTTTTTGCTGAAGTTTTGCCAAGCGATCCGTGGAAGAGCGTATTTCGCCCACAAAATCGGGTACCGTGTGCAAAAACTCTTCCTCGCTGGCCGGGTCGAGGTACATTGCCTGATCGCTAAGCCAAGCCACGTCGGGGGCCGTGTTCGAACCATCGGGCAGGTCAAAGCCCGTGGACGGGCCAAACAATTCGCCTCTTCGGGCTTGGTGCCACCACACGGCGAGCAGCAAAAACAGTTTCGACTCCCGACGGCCGGAGCCTTTTTTTACCGGGGAGATGATGGTTACGGTTCCGTTTCGCTCCCGCTCCATTTGCAGATTGGGGAATCGTTCCGTCAAGGCGACATACTCTGCCTTGCTGAGCGACCGGTGCAACTCGACCGGGCCGTAGCGCACGGCCAGCTCATCGAGCGTCATTTTTTGAGGCAACGAAACACTGGTGGTCATAATGGTTCAATTTTGATGGCAAGAATGGCAACCTCATCGCAGCAACGTCACGTCGCCTTTAAGCATGACCGTCTTGCCCGTCAGGAATTTGATATCAGCATACCACGCGTACACGTCCGAGGGGGAATCCTCGCCGTTGTGCTTGCCGTCCCAGCCGATGCTTTTCAGCGTACCGCGACCGTCGTACACCATTTCGCCCCAGCGGCTGTACACGCGCAGGGTGAGCACGTCCACCAAGGTTTCGTCGCCGTCGGCCAGCAGCCGGAACACGTCGTTGTTGCCGTCGCTGTCGGGCGTGAAAGCGTTGGGCGCGTACACGATTTCCGGCACCACCTGGATGAGAAACTCGAAATCCCGGTCCGAGCAGCCCCATTGATCAACGACCGACAGGGTGTAGATCACGGTAGTGTCGGAGGTTACCACAGGCGGGTTGCCGGGGTTTTGCGGCTGCCAAATAAAGTTGTAAGCCGGGTTGAACGTCACCGGCAAGGTCACTGGTTTGGCCTTGGCTACAATCGTGTCGAAGTCCATCGCACCGGCGTACGGTGTGGGCACGAATACCGTCGTTCCCGCCGAATCCCGGCAGCCGGTGGCATCCACCACCAACACGGAAAACGTGGTCGTCTGGGTGGCGGTCACACGCACCACGTCGTCGTTTTTGGGCACCAAAACCTGACCGTTGGGCGACCACGCGAACGTGGCATTGGGCAACTGCGGAGAAAGAATCCCGATCAAGCCCGTGTCGCCGGGACAAATCGTATCGCCGAACAGTTGCAACCCCGGTATGCCCGTGATCGGGATGACCCGGGTGATCGAGTCCGTGCAGCCCAGCGGCAAGTCTGTTACCACCAATTTGACCGTATAGCTGCCCTCGTTGGCAAAAATATGCACCGGGCTGAACTGCGGCGAGCTTGGAGTACCGTCGCCGAAATCCCAGCGCGACAGGTCGGCCTGGATGGATGTGTTGGTGAACGCCAACGAGCCGCCCGCGCAGGCAGGCAAAGCCACTGTGAAATCGGCTTTCACCGGAGAAAAGTTAATCGGGTACTCAATGATCCGGGTGCAGGCATCGTCTTCGCCCTTGAGAATCAGTTTCACGACAGTGGCGTTGCTCGGCGGACGGAAATTGTAGGTATGCGTCACGGTGCCTTTGTTTTTGAACGCATCCGCAGGCGTGCCGTCGCCAAAGTCCCACGTCCAAGAACTGACATTCATCGTGTCTTTTATGTCGAACCGTATTGAGTCACCCACACAAATCAGGGTCTTGCTTTGGTCAAAATCGCCGCTCACGCCTACGACCGTGAATGTGCGCGCCACAGTGTCCGGGCACCCGAAGGGAGTGGTTGCTATCATTTGAATGGTGAACGTACCGGCTTGCGAAAACACCGTGGAGGCTGTGTTGCCGTTCACGATGGCCCCATTTTCCAAAATCCATTTGATCGAAAGCGGGTTCGAGGTGGAAGTTGACGTGCTGCTGAGCAGTACATTTTGCGGGAAGCAGATGATGTTTTGGCCGTCAATATTGGTCGCAAAACTGGCCTGCGGAAAGTCTTGTACGTTCACAATCTGGGTGATTGAATCCTTACAACCTGTGGCGATTTCGGTAAAAACTAATTTGGCGGTGAATTGCCCAGGAGTGTTGTACGTGCCCGACGTGCCCGGTCCGGTGGCCGTTTGACCGTTACCGAGGTTCCACTGCCACGACAGGCTGGAGCCTTGCTGATTAAAGTCCGTAGCTGCGAACGCCACACTTTGGCCTACACAGATATTGGGCAGCGGTATAGTTACGATGTTGCTGACGGGTTTGTACACGTTGATCGTGATATTCGCAAACCCAGGGCACCCATAGCCGTCCTCGAAACGCAGCGAGACGTTGAAGGAGGTGGCTCCGTTAGGCGGTGGCGTTTTGAAAACGTGTGTCGGGTGCTGATCGGTGCTGGTGCCGCCGTCGCCAAAGTCCCACTCCCATTTTACAATGCCTGCGTCCGCTACGCTCAGGTCCGTGAACTTAACCGTGTCGGGTATGCAAATGCTGACATCGCTGGCCGTGATGTTGGGAAAGCGGTTGTAAATGAAAATCTGCGTGCCCAGCGTGTCTTTACAGCCGTTGATATCCTCTACTTCGAGGCTTACGTCGTGCAAGCCCGAGGGGCCGAAAGTGAAACTCACCGTATCCACGTCCGTTCGGATGGGGCGTTGGAAATTGAAGTACCAAGTGTAGCCCTTGTAGCAGGCGGCGTTCACGTCAATGCACTGGCGTGCGTCCAGCAACTGCGGGTCCCCACCACATACGGTGTCGGGCAGCTCAAATACAGCCTTGAGCATGGTCGGGTACACCACCATAGTGTCATACGACACCGGGCAGCCCGTACTTGAGTTTTGGGCTTTCAAAATAACGGTGTAAATCCCCGATGAGTCGTAGGTGTGAACATACGAGGTGTCCAGAAGGGTACTGTCGCCGTCGCCAGTATACAACATGACCGTGTCAGCCCCCTCGCTGAGGTTTGTGAACACAAACCGGAGGGTGCTGTCGCAGGTTGTTTTGTAGTGCAATTTGGCGATCGGGCCTTTCACCGTAATAAAACTGTCTCTGGTCACGGTGAAAAAGCAGCCGTTGTACTCCGTGGTGAGCGACACGCTCAGCGGCCCCGTATGCTGGGTGTACGCCCAAGTGGGGTTTTTACTTTGGTAACAATGCCAGAGCTGGTCGTTTTCGGAGGAAAAATGCCAGCCGTCCACGCGTGGGTCGGTGGTCAGGTTGGTGAAATGCACCGAATCGCCAGGACAAATCTCGGTCACATCGGCACTGAAATTACCGGGTATTGGTTCGCCCACCTCGATCAGGATAATGTACGAGGTATCCACGCAACCGGCGCTGTTTCGGATCACGAGCCGCACCTTGTAATCGCCCGGCGTGGCAAATGTGTGCGTCACCGGGTTGTCATTGTTGGCAACGACGGGCAGTGTGCCATCGTCGAAGAGCCAAGTCCATTGCACGAGTGGCTCGCGGGACATGCTGCTGTCGGAGAACGTGACGGTCAGCGGTGCGCAGCCGTGCTGGATGTCGGGCATAAAGCGGGCGTTGGGCCGCCAGATGGAATCCACGCGGAAGAGTTCTGCCACGCAGCCTGAGGAGGTGGTGACGGTGAGGCGCACGGTATCCAAAAACAGGCCCGAGTGGGTGTATCCGGTCTTGTCGGGCGTGGTCCAGTTGTAGGTAGCCGACTTGGTAGTGGCGGTAGAGCCGTCGCTAAACTCCCAGAGCCATTTGGCAGAGGTGGTTGACGTGGCATTTACGTTGAAAACGGTGGGGTCGCTGCACGAATAGGTTGGTGCCACGGTGAACGCGGCGCTGGCCTGATCCACGTACACCTGCACGGTGTCCGAGTTGGAGCAGTTGCCCACGGTGGTCACTTTCAGGATCACCGTTTGGAAGCCGGGGGCGTTGAACGTGACGTTTGGATTTTGGGCGTTCGAGGTGGCCGGGGTAGCGTTCGGGCCAAACGTCCACGCGTAAATGCCCGGTGCCGATGTATTGCCGAAGAGCACGGGCGAGCCGAGGCATACTGTGTCGGCTACGTTGATACCGACCACCGGCAGCCCGACGGTCACGGGCCGACTCGTGGTGGCCGAACAGCCGATGGCATCGGTGGCCGTGAGCGTGACGGTGAAGGTACCGAGTTGGTTGTAGGTCTGGGCAGGCGGGTCCACGAGGTTGGACGTGTTGCCGTTGCCGAGGTTCCAGGAGTAGGTGAGCGTGCCGGAGCCGCCTGTGGTAGTGTTTGTGAACGCAACGTTCAGCGGCGGGGCACAAGCCACGGCTGGTGCAGGCACAGTGGTGAAATTCACCGACGGTTTGATGCCCGTGCGGATGCGGGCGGGAAAAACCTGGGTGACGTTACAGGTGGGGTAGTTGGTCGTCAGTTCGAGCGACACGGTGAACGTGCCCACAGCAGCATAAGTGTGCTGTGGGTTCAGGCCCGTGCCGTTGAAACCGTCACCGAAAACCCACGAGCGAGCCTGCACCGCGATATCGCCAGCCAGTTTGGTGGTATCCGTAAATTGAACAAGCAAGGGCACGCAGCCCGATTCCGGCACGGCGATGATGCCCACTACCGGTTTGGGGTACACCGTGATCGTTACGGTACCGACTACCGCACCGCCAGGGCTTGCTTTGAACTCGACAGTGTAGGTGCCGGGCGTGGAAAACGTGTTGGTCGGGCTGGCCAGTACTGAGGTGGCACCGTCCTTGAAGTCCCAAAAAAACGAGGTGGAGCCAGCAGGCGGCGTGAACTTGACAGGCAGCGGGGCACAGCCCTTGGCTACATCGGCGGTCTGGGAAAAAAGCACAACACACTGGAACAGCGTCAGCAGGGTTACGAGTATTCGCATAGGAAATCGGTATTTTTCTAAAAAAACGGTGATGAGCATAGCTCTTGTTTTCGGAGTGCCAAAGTTGGGTATTTTTGTCCGAACTAAAACCAACCAATACTTACGAGCACAAAAACTTTGAGAAACTTAACGTATTTGCCAATGGGAAACAGTTTTGAAAAGGGTTTGTGGTTGGAAGGTTGTGCGCTCGTTTGTCATTCCGCAGAAATGACAAACG
>JBEBHD010000402.1:0-1929 GCA_040080915.1 Saprospiraceae bacterium | reverse complement strand
CGCCCAAAAACATTTCGACATGAAAATTTCGAGCATTACCAGCCAGCCCCTGCGGGTGTACCAGATCAAAACCGCCCTCGGCGACGAACCGGAAGACGCCGGCTACGACGATCTGATGGACGTGGCCAACGCCGATGAGGCCGATTATGGCGGTGCCGTGCGGCACGCGAGGCATTACCTCTCTGACTGTGAACGCTACTTCCGCATCGCGCCAGACGAGAGCGAGGAAGAGGAACGGCCTCTGGCTGCCTCGGCCCCAACCTCCGCGCCGGTTGTTTCCATCGTGCCCAATCCGGCCACGAGTAGCATCCGCGTGACTCAGGAGCGCTTGGGTGCGGGCGTTTGGAGCATCGTATCTGCAACCGGAACACTTGCCCGTACCGGAATCTGGCCAGAAAACCAAACCAGCCAGCAGATTGGGCTGGGGAGCCTCGCCCCGGGCGCATATTACTTCGTCGTGCGTTCGGATTCCGGCGCTACAGCGGCTCACAAATTGATAGTCCTGCGCTAATTTGACAAAAAACAATCCCCAAGTCTTTGCCTTGCAAGGGCTTGGGGATTGTTCATTTTATCTGACAATTTTCCTGTACTATGAACAAGATGCTTCTGCTACTTTTTTTTCCCTTGAGTTCATTTAGCCAAGACAAGTATGACTACAACTGGATGTTAGGTTACGATCCCAACCTTCCTCAAAGCTTATATGGAGGGTCTCAAATTGATTTTCATACCGAACCTCCACAAGTGTCATATTTTGATATACCTTTTGATTTTAACGCCAATGCTGCTGTTAGCGATAACGCTGGTCAATTACTCTTCTACACCAACGGCTGCCAGATCGCCAACCGCAATCACGAGATCATGCCAAACGGAGATGGCATCAGCCCTGGAAAAATACACGATGGCTACTGTGATCACGGCTACCCTTCTTATCAAGGTGTCTTGATATTGCCTTGGCCCGAATATACAAACAAATATGCTTTGTTTCATACCAGGACATCTGAAGGTCTTGTTAAGACAGATATTCTCTATACTATTATTGACATGTCGCTTTCTAATGGCTTAGGCGACGTGGGCACAATAAAAAATCAAGTCGCTATTGATGATTCTCTACTTGATATGCTTTCCGCTGTTCGACATGGCAACGGCCGTGACTGGTGGATCGTAATACCAAAGGATTATAGCAATGGGTACTTCACTATGGTACTCAACCCTGCCGGCATCTCAAACCCCTACCTGCAACGGATCGGCGTGGCGTGGACATTCGAGGACTGGTCTGGCCAGTCCGTCTTTTCTCCCGATGGCAGCTGGTACGCCCGGGCCAACCCGTACAACGAACTTCACTTGTTCCGGTTCGATCGGTGTAGTGGCTTGTTATCTCAGCCTCTTAAGCTAATCCTGCCCGACCCCGACTTATTTGCCTGCGGCGTGGCTTTCTCGCCCAATTCAAAGCGCCTGTACGTCAGCACGGGGCTGCAACTTTACCAGTACGATCTTAGCAAAACCAACGTGGACGTAACGCGGATGCTCATAGGTGAGTATGATGGCCATGTCGCGCCCAACCTGCCTACGACCTTTTTTCAGATGATGCTGGCACCCAATGGCAAGATTTACATGACCGGCACCAGTTCGGTAAACGTCCTGCACATCATTCACAATCCTGATTCTTTGGGTTTGGCATGTGACTTCAAGCAGCACGATCTGTTGTTGCCTACAAGAAACGGTTGGATGGTGCCCAACTTCCCCCACTTCCGCCTCTACGACCTGCCGGGCAGCCCCTGCGACACGCTGGGCATCAACGGCCCGGTGGCTGCGGGTGAGCCAGCGGGCGCGGAACGGGCGCGGCTGGCGGTATGGCCCAATCCGGCGCAAGCCTCCTGCACGGTGCAGGTAATCGGCGAAGACATAGCCGCCGGGCGGTGGGTGCTGTAC
>JBEBHD010000401.1:0-1930 GCA_040080915.1 Saprospiraceae bacterium | reverse complement strand
GTGCTGAACACCACGGGGATCGTGGAGCACGCCGTGGACGGCGTGGCCGCCCGCGAGTTCGCGCCACAGGCAAACCCGCACCTGTTGGGCGGCGGCATCGTGGAGGTGTACGGGCGGATACGAAACTGCACGAATGCCGTCGGCCTTTTCTACTACCAGAAAGACCCAAAAGCCAATACGGTGAGCGGCGCTTTTTTGACTCTGGACAACAACTATCGAGGCGATGCCGCAAAGCAGCCGACCCTGTTGTACATGCGGGCACAGACCCGGCTCGACATTCTGGGCACCTGGTTTTACGATTTCCGAACCCAAGGCTGTGCCGGAAGCGCATCGCGAGCGAAAGGCTTGGTTGCCGACGAGTCGGCTTTTCAGGTGCGCTCCAGCCTCTTTCGCAACCTCGACCGGGGTGTGCAGGCGTATGGAAAAACCATGGGCTTCGGAACCTACACCGTGGAAAACACCTCGTTTTTCACCTGCTACACCGACATCGAATCCAACCTGCCCGACAACTTCCGCATTGCCGACAGTTACTTCCACGTCGGCCGCCCGCCGATGTGCCCGCAGGGGTCGGTGGATTTTATTGGCGTTCGCCTCTTTGGGTACACCCTGCCGATGGGCATCGTGCTAGCGAACAACTCGTTTTACGGCGGCGATACGGAAAGTGATACTCAAGTCGGCACCGATTGCGCAGGCACGGGCAGCATGGAAAATTTCATTCGGAAAAACAACTTCTGGGACTTGGATATCGGCAACAGCGCCGCTGGCAACAATGGGGGATTTAAAGGTCTACGTTACGAGTGCAACGAACACTACGACAATCGATTCGCCAATGTGGTGAACGAAGGCGGATCGGTAAGGAATGTCCAAGGAAATTTTGACTTTGATCTTCAATCAAGCACAGCCGCCGGCAACCGTTTCAGCGGTAACGGCTACACTTGGGACAACGATGGTGCCCAGATCACCTATTACTTTTGGGACACCATAGGACAGGTGTTGACCACGGGAAGTGGATTTGAAGGGGTGGATACGGTAAGGGCCACCTTCTCCAATCAAAATTGCTTCACCTACATACACGAGGACGAATGCCCGCCCCCCTGCCCGATGGAGGACAGCGAGGTTTGGCAGGATTCGTTTTTTCAGCACCACACGGAGTGGCTGGCCACAAAGGCCGAGTACGACAACCTGACCGACACGGCGGCCCAAGCCGCCCTGCTGCCCGAAATCAATGCCCACCGTTCGGCCATGGACATTTGGGGCGGGCGGGTTATCCGCAATTTCGCGCTGGACTCCACCGGCACAAAGGTGGACTCTGTGCTGGCATGGACCGAGCGCCTGCAAGCCTACGAGGCCGACCTTCGGCTGGCCCGCCACGCTTTTTTCACGGGCGATTTTGAGGGCTACGATCAATGGATGGAGGACATCCCACAACGCAACGACCTGACCGAACGCCAGTCGGACGAACTGGACGACTTTGCCGCAGTGCTGGCCGTGGTGCGCCCGTATGCGGAGGACGGAACGGATTTGCACCGGCTGCCCACAACCGTGCTGGACAGCCTCGAGGCTTGGGCCGACCATTGCGACGAGCCGGGGTTTGTGGCCAAGGTGCTCCTACTCGGCAACGGCCGGGAGGCGATATCCGCCTGCGGCGGCGGCTCACTCCGCCCGCCACAGGCGACCACAACTAAGGTGCCTGGTGCCAACGCGCCAATCCGCTTGTACCCCAACCCGACCACGGGCCAGTTTTTCGTGGAACTGCCCGAAGGTTCGGCCCCTGTGCGCGTGCAGTTAATTGCTCCCGACGGGAGAACACTACTGGAACAAACGCTCGCGGCCTCTACTGAACTGGACGGTACGGGCTTGCGCCCCGGCCTGTACTTCTGCCGAGTGGTGGATGCAACGGGTTTGCGCTTGGTTGCTAAACTGATCATTT
>JBEBHD010000257.1:0-7453 GCA_040080915.1 Saprospiraceae bacterium | reverse complement strand
CAAAGTTAAGGAGTTATTGTAGAACGAAGCAGCCCTGCCCAAAGCGGTGGGGTAGTTGTAAAACGAACTCCGCGGAATTTATCAAGAAAATGAAACACATGCCTTGGGTCGGAAATCCTAATAGTATCCCCAAAATCTTTAATCTGCGGATAGCAATGCAAGTCAGGAGAAATCGAGTAATACTGCATAAGACAAATTTTCAGCAAAGGTATTTCATCTACTCATTCAACAACCAACGTTTTTTCATGAAGCACTTAACATTTTTCTTAATCACGCTTTTCGGCACCACCCTCTCGGCCCTTGCCCAGCCTGTCATGGTTAAGGATATCAACGCTGGGTCAAACGGCATCAGCTTCTACATCAATAAAAACTACGCGGTAGCGGGCAATACCTTCTATTTCGAGGCCGATGACAACATCAACGGCCCTGAACTTTGGAAATCGAACGGCACGGCTGCGGGCACGGTTTTGGTGCGGGATATATACCCCGGCCTTTTCCAAAGCGGTATACGGGAAATCTATGTAGATTTTCAAGGACACCTGTACTTTACGGGAAATGACCCTACAGCATCGGGTTCCGGCATCGAACTATGGCGCACTGTGGACGGGCCGGAAGGTGCTGTCCTGTTGTCCGACGCTTGTCCCGGGGATTGCTCTGGCTCAGGGTTGTCCACCAGAAAACCGATGGCCGTACTGCAAGACAAACTGTATATCAACTATTATTCCTTGGCTGCTGGCGCCGAACTATTTGAATCCGACGGTACTGAATCGGGCACCAAACTGCTGAAAGACATTAATCCAGGAGCATCTGATAGCCGCCCAGGACTACTGAGAGCCTTCAAAGGGAAACTGTATTTTGTAGCACAAAACGATACTTACGGCCGCGAACTGTGGGTATCTGACGGCACCGAGGCTGGAACACAAGTTTTGAAGGATATTTACCCCGGGGCTGCTGGCTCCGACGATTCCTACAACCAAGCCATAGTAGCAGGCGCTGACGTGTTCTATTTCTGGGCCAACGATGGCGTTTCCGGCAAGGAACTTTGGAAATCCGACGGCACCGAAGTAGGCACCGTCATGGTCAAAGACATAAACCCAGGCGCCGGAGGTGGCGCGCCTACATACCCGTTTAGCCAGTATCTCTGGTTTAGTGACAGGCTATTATTTGTAGCCAACGACGGTGTGTATGGTGACGAACTCTGGATTACCGACGGCACCGAGGCGGGGACAAAATTGGTGCGCGACATATACCCCGGCTCCTTGCCAGTCGAGATCGTTTTCTATGGTGTACTCAAAGGGAAGGCCATCTTCCGCGCCAACGATGGCACAAGTGGCCGCGAGCTCTGGATCACTGACGGCACCGAGGCTGGTACCACCTTGCTCAAGGACATATTGCCGGGGTCTGCCGGCAGCCTGGAATTGTCCCAAGATGCCGGTGTATTCCAAAACTACCTGTTCTTCACAGCCAATGACGGCATGGACGGGCGCGAACTCTGGGTCTCCGACGGTACCGCTGCGGGTACTGTTCTACATACCAGTATTCGTTCAGGCCCTCTCGGTTCCGAACCCAACGGTTTCTCACTCATCGGCAACACCATGTTCTTCTTTGCCGGAACCAGTTCTGCCGGCCGCGAGCTATGGAAATACGACCTGACGGCCCTCTCCACCGGCACACCCGAAGCGCTCACGGCCAGCGTATTCCCGACCGCCAGCGCCGACGGGCGCTTTTCCGTGCAAACCACCGACCGCGAAGAGAACTTGCGCGTAGAGGCCTACGACCTGCTCGGCCGCCTGCAGGCCGTCCGCAACCTGCCACAAGGCGAGCAGGCACTGGACTTGTCGGCACTGCAGCCCGGCGCGTACGTCCTGCGCGTCGCCGGTGCCGACACCGGTCGTGCGGGTACGGCTCGTGTTTTTGTGATCCGGTGACCTGGACAACAGACTTTCCAGGTTTTCAAAACCTGGAAAGTCTCTTCCCGCCGCAACCCAACCATTTTTCACCAACAACCACTTCACCATGCTACGCTCCTCTTCTCCCATTTTTGCCCGGCTTGCCGCCGTTTTCGCCACCGTTTTTTTTGTTACAAACCTGCTCGCCCAAAGCGCCCCGACCGAACTAAAGGTGGCTGCGGGAGCCGTTTTTTACGACAACAAAGCCATTGTCCGCTGGGCACCGGCCAACCACGACACCTGGGCCTGGGGCAACGAACACGGCTACGACCTCGTGCGCTACACCATCGTGTACGAGGGGGACACGCTTGACACGGAAGAATACGAAACCAGCATGACGGTGCTCGGCACGGGCCTCAAGCCGCTGCCCGAAAACGACTGGGAGCCGCTCGCAGCGAACAACAACCTGGCGGGCGTGGCCGCCGGTACCATCTACGGCGACAGCCTCGAATTTTTGCCCCCCGGCGGTGCCACGCTCACCAACGTGTACAACAAATCCTTAGAACGCGAAAACCGGTTCACCTTCAGCCTCTTTGCCGCTGATCAGGATTTGTCCGTGGCTCAAAATATGGGGCTTGCCTTTGTGGACAATACAGATTTTTTTAGCCATTCTGTGTACGCTTACTTCATACGACCGCACGAACCGGACTCGGGTATGGTCGTAACGCCGGGCTTTGCGATGATCAACACGGACTCCGTCTTTGTCCTGCCCGCACCCAAGGGCCTGTCCGCTCTGGCTGCCGACAGCAGCACAGTGTTGAACTGGCAGCGCGATGACTCCCGCTTCACCAGTTACGACGTGGAGCGCTCCACTGATGGGGTCAACTTTGTGAAACAAAACGAGTTCCCCCTGCTCGCCGCCGCAGCCAGCGAGAACGACAACGGCAGCACGGCCTATCCCGACTCACTGGCCGACAACACCACCACTTACATCTACCGGGTACGAGGCCACTCGCCGTACGGACTGCTCAGCCCGCCTTCCGACACCGTACACGTCAAGGGCAAGCCCGATCCAATCTTTGCCCTGTTGTCCGTGGGCGATATCGTGGAAGCGCAGGAGGGTGAACTCACTGTCAACTGGAACTTCCCCCAGGACATGGAGGCCAAAATCCAGGGCTTCAACGTGTACCGGGGAGCAGCCATACACGGCCCTTTTTCTAAGATCAACCAAAATCTGCTGGGCGTGACGCTGCGTGCATTCACTGACACCGACCCCGATCCGGTGAACTACTACGAGGTACGGGCGCTGGATGAAAACGGCTACACGCTGGCCTGTTTTCCCCAGCTCGGGCAGTTGCGCGACGATACCCCGCCCGCCGCCCCGACCGGCCTTGTCGGGGTGTCGGATGCCGCCGGTGTGGTCACGCTGCGCTGGGGCAAAAATGCCGAGTCGGATGTGATGGGCTACCGGGTCTTTACGGCCAATTCGGTCAACGGCGACTACGCTCAGGTCACTTCCGTGTGGATCAACGACACGGCCTACCTGTACCAGATCAACCTGAATACCTTGAGTGAAAACGCCTGGTTTCGCGTGGCGGCTCTCGACTACCACCAGAACCGCTCGCCCCTGTCCGAACCGGCACAAGTGGCCCGGCCCGACATCGTGCCGCCTTCGGCACCGCTCATCACCACGGTGCAGCCGACTACGCAAGGGGTCGCCTTCGAGTGGCGGGCCAGCACCAGTACCGACGTGATTCGGCACGAATTTCAGCGCAAGGCTGCCGGGCTGCCCGGCTGGACCGTCCTGGCTCAGTTCAATCAGCAGTACCCCCTTTCGGGATACTTGGACACTACTGCCGACAAGCATCGCTGGTACCACTACCGCCTCGTGGCCTTCGACGAGGCCGGCAACCCGGGCGGCTCCCGAGTGGTACAAGCCAAGCCGATCAATGACGGCCTGCGCGCCGCCGTGCTCAACATTGGCGCACAAACCTACACGGGGGGCGGCATGAACATCCTCTCCGTTCACCTATCGTGGGATTACCCCGCAGGCGACCCCGACCTCATCGGTTTCCAGGTGTTCCGGGCCTATGACTCGTCTGCCATGTTTTCCTACCGATTTTTCCCCTATCCGATCCCGGCCTCGCCCGACTATGCGGACATGACCGCCAGCGTGAACGGCAACCTCCTGCACTGCTTATTCACCGATCTCGACATCGCCTTTACGGAGCATCCTGTGACGGCGTTCACATACGTCCACAGTGCTGCGATGAACCAAAACCTTGCCCTGCCAGCGCCGCCGGGAAACCCACAGCCCGGCAGTCCGCAGGTGTACACCCTGCCGAACCCGGCACCGAACAAGCCCGATGAATTGCGCTACTGGGTAATGGCCAAATTTGCCGACGGGTCGTACTCGCCCTTGGCGGGGCCGGTGCTGGTGCAGTTGTAATTGCCTTTTTGAGCGCACGTTTTGGTATTGGTCGTTCTGTGTGAACTTGGTTCTTGGGCTGGCCGCAAAGGTTTTCGTGTTGAAGAAATGTACTGCGGGTCTCAATTTTTCAAATTGAGGCCCGCATCCTGTTTTCTCCTCACCGAACATTCTCTACCTTCGCGCAGTTTTTTACCACCCCTTGGCCAGGCAGTTCCACCACATTTCGTGACCAATATTCTTTTTTTGCGATGAGCCACTTTCCGCACCCCGACCGGTTCCAGAACCGACACATCGGGCCAAATCCCCATGAACTTCAGGAAATGCTTCGGTTCCTGAACGTTTCGTCCCTCGACGAACTGATCCACCAGACTGTGCCGGATGCCATTCGGCTGAAAAAACCCCTCGACCTGCCGGCAGCCTTGTCCGAATTCGAGTACCTGACCGAACTGAAGGCGACCGCCCAACTGAACCGCGTGATGCGCAACTACATCGGCATGGGCTACTACGGCACCATCACGCCGTCGGTCGTGCTGCGCAACGTTTTCCAAAATCCCGGCTGGTACACCCAGTACACGCCCTATCAGGCCGAGATCGCCCAAGGCCGTTTGGAAAGCCTGCTCAATTTTCAGACCATGGTCAGCGACCTGACGGGGCTGCCCATCGCCAACGGCAGCCTGCTCGACGAGGCCACCGCCGCCAGCGAGGCCATGCACATGTTTTACGCGGAAAAAAACAAACGCGCCAACGAGGGCGAGGAAGCCAAGGAGTTTTTTGTGGCCGACACGGTTTTCCCGCAAACGCTCGACGTGCTGCGCACCCGTGCCTTGCCGAACGGCATTCGGCTTGTAGTGGGCGACTGGCGTTCGTACCAGTTTTCCGACCAGACCTTTGGCGTGCTGCTCCAGTATCCCAACAGCGCTGGCGCGGTGGAGGACTACCGTGCCTTTGTGGAAAAAGCCAAGGCGCACAATGTGTTCGTTTGTGTGGCCGCCGATATTCTTTCCCTCGCTTTGCTCATACCGCCCGGCGAATGGGGGGCCGATTGCGCCGTGGGCAACACCCAACGCTTCGGCGTGCCGATGGGCTTTGGCGGACCGCACGCGGCGTATTTTGCCACTACGGAAGATTTCAAGCGCCAAATTCCGGGCCGCATCATCGGCGTGTCGGTGGACCGCCACGGCAACCGCGCCCTGCGCATGGCCCTGCAAACCCGTGAGCAGCACATCCGCCGCGAAAAAGCCACCTCGAATATCTGCACCGCACAGGCGCTTTTGGCCAACATGGCCGCCATGTACACCGTGTACCACGGCCCGGCGGGCATTCGCGGCATCGCTTCCCGCGCCCACGAAATGGCCAAGGCACTGGCCGCCGCCTTGGCAAATGCCGGGCACCATCTGACAGGAAAACATTTCTTCGACACGATTCGCATAGAACTGCCCGCCGATCAACTCGCCACCTTGCGGCAAAAAGCCGAAAATGCAGGCTTCAACTTTTTTTACGACAAAACCGGCCTGCAAATCAGTGTGGACGAAACCGCCACGGAAAACGACCTGACGGAAATTGCCGGACTATTTGGTGCCAAGGCCGTAGCGCCGGTTTCCACCTCGGCCATTCCTGCCATTTTGCAGCGGGAAACCCAGTACCTGACGCACCCGGTTTTCAACACCTACCACACAGAGAGCGACATGATGCGCTACATCAAGCGGTTGGAAAACCGCGACCTGTCGCTCATGCACTCCATGATCACGCTCGGCTCCTGCACTATGAAACTCAACGCGGCCTCGGAGATGCTCCCTGTGAGTTGGGAGGCCTGGGCCAACATGCACCCGTTTGCACCGGCTTCCCAAACGGGCGGCTACCAAAAGATCATCCGCGACCTGGAGCAGTACCTGTGTACGATCACCGGTTTCGAGGCTTGCTCCCTACAGCCCAATTCGGGCGCTCAGGGCGAGTACGCTGGCCTGATGGTCATCCGCGCCTACCACGAAGCCCGAAACGAAGGACACCGAAACATTTCCCTTATTCCCTCCTCCGCGCACGGCACCAATCCAGCCAGTGCCGTGATGGCTGGCATGGAGGTAGTAGTGGTGGCTTGCGACGAGCGCGGCAACATTGACGTGGCCGACCTCCGGGCCAAAGCCGAACAGCACGCCAACAACCTGTCGTGCCTGATGGTGACCTACCCGTCCACGCACGGGGTTTTTGAAACGTCGATCAAGGAAATCTGCGGCATCATTCACCAACACGGCGGCAAGGTGTACATGGACGGGGCAAACATGAACGCTCAGGTCGGCCTCACCAGCCCGGCCATCATCGGTGCCGACGTGTGCCACCTGAACTTGCACAAAACCTTCGCCATTCCGCATGGCGGCGGCGGCCCAGGCATGGGGCCCATTTGCTGCAATACCAGCCTCGCACCCTACCTGCCGAACCACGTTTTTGCCCAGATCGGTGGCCCGCAGGGCACCAATGCCGTGAGCGCCGCGCCTTGGGGCAGCGCCAGCATCCTGCTCATTTCGTACGCTTACATCAAAATGCTCGGCGGCGAGGGCGTGACCGATGCCACCAAGTACGCCATCCTGAATGCCAACTACATGAAGGCCCGCTTGGAAGGCGCGTTCCAGATTTTGTATTCCGGCGAAAACGGCCGTTCGGCGCACGAGATGATCGTGGACTTGCGCCCGTTCAAGGCATTCGTCGGTGCCGAAGACGTGGCCAAGCGCTTGATGGACTATGGTTTTCACGCGCCGACGTTGTCGTTTCCCGTGGCGGGCACCATTATGATCGAGCCGACGGAAAGCGAAAGCAAGGCCGAACTCGACCGTTTCTGCGACGCGCTGCTGGCCATCCGCGAAGAGATTGATGAAATAGCCGAAGGCAAATACAACCACGAGGACAACGTGCTGCACAACGCGCCGCACACTATTGAGGTCTTCGGGGCCGACGATTGGGAACGCCCGTACAGCCGCCAAAAAGCGGCCTATCCCCTACCCTACCTGCGCCAAGGCTGGAAATTTTGGCCCACTGTGGGCCGCATTGACCAAGCTTTCGGCGACCGAAACTTGGTGTGTGTTTGTCCGCCCATTGAGGAATACATGACGGCATAATGGGATGGAGGGTTTCGGGTTAGAGG
>JBEBHD010000041.1:0-26767 GCA_040080915.1 Saprospiraceae bacterium | reverse complement strand
CCCCCAAAACCCACCCATTCACCTCAAAACCAAGGCTCCCCAAAAATGGATTTCGTACAAACCCTGCCCAACAACATCTCCAAGCAGATTCTCGCGGGCCTCGAGTACACCAAGAAAAAAATGCCGACCGACCTGGTGGCCACCACGGTGGACGTGACTGGCCCGCAGGTAACGCCGCCCGGCTCGCCTATCGACGGCCAGGTGGCCAAAAGCGCCGGCGCCCCCGTCGAGAAGTACATTACGCTCACGATCGACACCAGCGAATTCGACGAAGATCAGGAATGCGTGGCCTACATCGGCGACTCCAGCGAGACCCACGAGTCGTCCTGCGACACCTGCAACGTCAGCGAAAACAAGGCCACCTTGTACATCGGCTCGCCGACCTGCAACCGCTACCCGGTGTTTCTCAACCGCCTCTGTTCCACGCCGTACACCTTTGCGGCTTTCCAGATCAAGGCCCAGAAAGCCGCCGGCGCTGCTTCCGACAGTGTGGTGGATTTGCCCGATCACATCATGTTTTCTCGCCGCAACATTAACGCGGAAGGCGATTTTGGTCGCATAGACGTGAGCAATTTCGAGAACCTGGAGGCTTTCCCGCGCACCGATCTGAAGTATGCCGACATCTCGCTGAGTTCGGCGGCCAACCTGTTCGACCGCGACACGCAGTGGAAAATCCCCGGCCTGGTCGGCAAACGCAAGTACACCCTGACCATTTACACGGGCTTTCGCGGCGCGAACTAAACAGCCCGGCCGACCGGATTTTCACCCGGTCCACCCAGCCTTTCTTTTTCACCCCAAAGCGCCCCTCTGCCCCGTGCAAACGCAGTACTCAACGGACGAACTGGTACACCTGATTACGACCAACAACCTGACGGGCGTTTATGCTCGGCTGGTTGCCGAAGGCCGCGTCAGTGCCGCGACGCTCCCGAACGTGGATGCGATCTCGTATGCCATCCAGGAGCAGTCCGGACGGCTGTCGCCCGAGGCTTTCCTGATCTGGCTGGAGCAGTTGCTGGACGTTCCCGTGGATCAAATGGGCTTGTACGCCGCCGAATTGACAACCATCCGGCAAACGACGGGTAAAACCCCGGCCCGGCTGCTGGTGGACCAAATCCGCCAAACGATGCCGCAAAACCCTGTCGCCTCGTTTTTGGGTGACGGCAAGCGCCGCCCCTACGTAGCCTGGATACTGATCGGACTGGCCGTCATCGGACTGCTGTGCGTGCTGCGCTACCTGGGGCGAATCCTTGAAAAGGTCGCCGCGTGAACAGAATCACGCTCGGCCACACTCAAAACTCAAAACCCGAAACTCAAAACTCTAAAAACCATGATGCGCATTTTGAAACAACGCTGGGTCATTGCCGTGCTCGCTGTGGGCGCCACCCTGCTTTTTATCCGATACGTGTACCCGAAACTCAAAAAAGCCGCCGCCACCACCACAAGCAGCGCCTCGGCGACGTCCAGCCCGGTCACTGGCACGACGGTGATGCAGAGCCTGAAGTCCCGCCTGATGGGACCGGTGTCGGCATACTCGAACTAAAAGCGAGCACAGGAGGCAATGGCAGTCACCGCAGCAACGGCAATATGGCGGGCCGGATCGGGCGCCACGGGCTTTTTTCAAAAAAGCGCCCCGTGGATCGGCCTGGCACTTCTGGCGCTCGCGCTGTGGTGGTTTTTCCGCCCCTACTTCCGGGTGCTATTCGGCCTGGTGCCGGAGGATGCCAACCTGCAAACGGGCGGCGGTGATGTGCCGGCTGATTTTTACTTGCAGCGCAAAAACACCGCCAAACGCCTGCACGACACCCTGACGGGCAATGCCCTGACTTCCAGCGGGCGCTGCCAGGCACTTTACGACGCTTTGCAGTGGAACGACAATCAACTCCGGGTGATCCACAACGCGTACAAAAACACACACGGCGACACCCTGCACAGCGCCGTTAGCGCCACGTACACGGACGATTGTTCCTTCCTGGGTATGAGCGACGGATTGAACACCACGCTTTTACAAAAACTGAACACCCTCGGACTGACATGAACCCTGAAAACGCCTCGTTTGTCGCAGTCTTTCGCATCCTGCTGGTGCTGGCTGTCCTGGGGGCGGCGGTGTTCCTGCTATTTCGGGTACCGAAATTAGTGTTTAACGACCACGTTGCCGGCGGGCAGCCGGCATGCGCCAAAGACGACGCCTACTATTTCAAAGACCCGCACAACCACCCGTACGACTGCTAAACCACCCCATACCCATGCCCCAAAGCAACGCCGTTCAGCAAGTATTCAACCCCACCACCCAGCGGACGCTGCTGCGCATCGGGTTGTTTCTGGCGGTTGCCCTGGTGCTGGTGCTCATTGTGGTGTTTGTGATCCGCATGGTCAAAAAGTCAGCGGTAAGCAGCGACAAACCGGACACGAATACCGGCACGAACACCGGCAGCAGCACGCCCAACCCGGACGGCACGCCCGCCCCCACGCTGCCGCAAAACCTGAAACGCCTGGCCGACGACCTCAAACAGGCCACCGGCTGGACCTTCATCTGCAACGACCTGCGCTGCGACACCATCCTGGCAATGGCCGAACTTCCCGACGCACAACTGATCCAACTGGCGGCCTACTACAAATCCATGTACGGCGCCACGCTGCGTGCGACATTCGACAGTTTCTTCGTCAGCGGCTGCTGTTTTCGCGATGCTGCCGGGGTGGTGGACGCCAAACTGAAAACTATTCAAGCCCGCGTGAAAAACCTGAACATCTGACATGCGTGCCAAAGCAGTCATTACCCAAACGCTGATCCATGTCGCCGCCACGGTGCTGGCCACCATGATCCTGTACTATTTCTTTCGCCTGCAAAACCCAAAAACCGCATCCACACCATGAAAAAAGCAATCGGAACGCTTCCTGTCTGGCAGTTCACCCTGCTGCTGGTGGCAGTGCTCGCCGTCTTCACGGTAGCCGTAAACGCCTACAACAAGCGCCAAAAAACCACCTGAGGATGGGAGTGCTCGACGTGATCGAAACACTATCCACCGACGGCATCCGTGTCGAAGTGGCGCTTGCAGAACGCACGATCCTCCAACTCCTGCTGTACGGTTGCCTTGCGGCCGTGGTGGCAGGTGTGGCAACTGCCATGATTCGCAAAAAAATCGCCGCATGAGCCAGGAGGTACTCGACATGATCGAAAGCGGCCAAATGACGTACCGCTACGATGCGGACACGAAATCGGCGCTGTATTTCGCCCTGGCGGTACTGCTTGTAGTATTCATTTATGCAATCGCGGCAGGCTTGACCCGGCGCTACATTGGATAACCTAAAAAAACAACCCAACAATGCCCAACGGATATTTTCAAACCCCTTGCCGCAAGCGCTTGACCACCCGGCCACAAGACCTTGACGGTGGCGACGTGCAGGTAGTGGTCGGCGCTGTGCCGGGTACTGCCCCCGGCACTTTCGACATCACGGCCACCCTAAAACCCAAACCGAACTTCGGCGACGTGTCAGGTTTTGTAACAGCCGGCAATGCGTCCTTGTACGATGCCCTGGATACGGAAATCCCGGCCGGAACCGCACCTGGGCCAAACACCACAGGCGTGCCGGGAGCGCTGTCAATCGTATTTCCAGGTGTGGCACAGACTGTAAGCAATGTCGGCAACACCTGGCTGCTGGTGATCGCCGGAGTGGAGGTCACGACCAAAGACGGGCAGACGTTCACCATCCCTTCGCTGAGCAAAACCTTCCCGAGTCCGCTGTAAATTCCCGCTGCGTCCATGCCTTGTTGCTCCAATAAAAAACCGCGCGTTCGTTTGGCCCGAAAGGCCCTTTTTTCGGCTATTCCGACCTGGAACGACAACAACCGTTGCCCCGTCGGGACGCAGCGGTTGTTGCAGTGGCGGTTTTACAAAAACAAGGCATTGGTGTTTCAAACCCCGTTTGCGGCGCCTGAAGACGCACTCGCGATTGGAACGGGCAGCACGCATTTGCATCTCAACGCGACCAACGCGCAGATCACGGCCTACCTGGTTTCGCAGGGTGTTTTGCTTTCGAACAGCGATACGGTTTGCGTCGAGGTTCAGATCAAAAACTGCCAAAACGAAAGTGCCCGCAGCAACAAGATTTGTTTTGCGGCTGAAGTAGCAGAAAGTGACTGTACCTGCGAATTCGCCACGGCTTTCGATTCTGGTCAAACGGGTAACACAGCCACGCCGCCCCTCGGATACGCGGCCAACGGCGGGCAGTTGGTTTTTTCCAACGGCCTGATGAATCCGGAAGGGGAGGACTTTTCTGCGATGCCCCTTGACACCGGCGACAACCTGGCCTGGGTAACGCTCGATGAAAACTGCGATGCGACCATAGAGATGGAGGAGGTAACTGGACAAACCGGTACGGTCGAAGTTCCGGCAGCATTTACGGGTCTGCCCGCTTCGGATTATTTGGTATTCCGAAATGGTGCGGCGCAACGAACCTTCACCGTTTCAGCGGGCAACCTGACACCCAACGGCCCGGCAAGCGAGTCCACCGACCTCTGGCATTTTGTCCGCCTCCAGAGCGCCGATAGCTGCAAACTCAGTCGCCTGACAATCAGCGCCTCGGGAACGGGGACAACCTTTATGTTGCCAGCCGGCTATTCTGCCGCCAACCAGGCCAAGTGGCTACTTTTTGTGAATGAACTATTGCAATACCCAACCCTGAACTACACCGTTGCCGGCAACCAAATCACGCCGGCGCAAGCAGCGGCGGAAGATCAGATTTGGGTGGTTGTGATACATTGAAAACCTAAACCAAACCACACCAAAGCCATGAAAGGCCCTCTTTTTACCAAGATTTTCTTTCCCCTTGCTGCGCTCTGCCTGGCAACCTTTTCCGCCTTCGGCCAAATCAATCCGACCACGCAGATCAAAGGCGTCAGCCCACCGGCGGCAGACAACCTGCTGATGACGCGGGGCAGCGACGGCAAACTGGAGTACAAAACCCTGAACTACCTGAGCGGTCTTTTGCCCGATGAAGTCGTGCAGGGCACATCGGCTCCGGGCGCAGTGCCCACGGGCAACCAGGGGTATGTCTATCTGGATACCGCCACGGGCATTCTCTATGCCTGGAACGGAAGTGCCTGGATTTCCTACGCCCTGAACACCTACGCCAACGCCCTGACCCAAACCGGCACGACCGTGCGTTGGGGCGGCGATCTGACCCAAAACACCACGGTCAACGGCAAAAGCGCCTACTCGCTCACGCTGGACAGTGTTACCACGGTGACCCTTCGCGCCCGCACGAGCGACGGCAGCGGCACTGGGGTGCTGGGACTTTCCAAATTCGAAAGCAGCGGGGCGTTTGCCACATATAGCCGGGCGAACAATCTCGCTGAATCTTCGCAGTGGTCGCTCAAACCTGACGCGGCTTATATCCGCACCCAAAATCTCGGAATCCGGGGTGAAATTCTGACCACGGACTTTTCCGCTCAGATTGCTTTCATGGTCGGAGAAAACACCCTGAGCGGGGCTTTTTACGTGGACAGCACCGGGCACTACCTGCTGCAATTGCAGGACAAAACCGCCGCCGAAACCGAAATTTTGTACATCAACCCCAGCACCTTCGAACTTTCCAAAGGCCCGGCGCCCAGCAGCGGCAGTACGATTTCCACGTACACGCCGAGCACCTCCGGCAGCGGTTCGTTGGTCGTGGTCGTGACGGCAACGGGAACAGGAATCACCGCCGTTCGGGGTTCCGGAACACTGACCGTGACTATTCCCACCGGCGTGACCCTGCTTTCTGCCCGGGTGACGGGCGACGATGCCGAAAACGACGGCTCCGGCAACCTGACCGTGGTTTTCACCGGTGCGGGTTTGCAGGGCAATGAGGGCATTGCCTCGCTACATATCCCGGCCACGCAAAAGATCGATTTGTCGGCTCAGGTATTCGGGGCGCCCGCGCCGGGCAATCCGTATTCCGTGGATGACGACGATACCGTGCAAATGCAGGTGGTCGGCATCGGCTCCAGCGGATCGCCCAGTATCTCCCTGCGGGCTGTGGGTCTGACGGCCAATTACGACGATTACCAACTCGTATTCAACTTCTAAACCATGCGGCTGAAACTGCTTTTCATCCTACTGCTTTTTACCGCCACTGCCTCGGCGCAAACGGTGGACAGCCTGTGGCAAGGCTGGCTTTCGCCGGTTGTGCAAACCGGCGGGACGGCTCCGAATTTTACGTTTCAGGGGCTGTTCAACTCGAACACCGGTTTTGCGGGCAGCCAGATTTCCCAGGCGCAACACCCGCGATTGATCGTGTTTTCCAGCAACCGGTGTTACGAACTTCCCATCGACACGATCACGGCCACCGGCAGCGTCATCGCCGGGCGGGCGGTTGATCCGTCGGGGCAACTGTCGGCACTACCCAGTGGCATGGCGGCCATATACCACCCGAGTTCCGTGCATCGGGTAGGGCCGTTCATTTCGGGATTGTCCGCCTCATTGCAGGGCTGTTTGCAAACCTTCACCAATTTGAAAATTGATTCGCTGCGAACGGCTGTCCAAACCGATTCGACCTTGTCCGGGGACGGAACGGTGGAAACACCGCTCCAACTTGCCCAGCAGGGCGCGACGGAAAACCAGGTGCTCAAATGGAACGGCTTGACCTGGCTACCCGCCGCCGACGCGGGTGGAAACGAAAACTACGAAACCTTTTCATCCATTACCGGCAATACCATAAGCCCCAGTATTTCCTTGCCGGTTACCGGGCGGGACTGGCGAATCAACCTCTACCGTACCGGCGTACGCATGACCTACGGACTCGATTTTACCATCAGTGGCAGCGACATTGTGTTGACCGTCGCCGGCCAGGACGAAGCATTTTTTCTCATCGTGAAATAAACCCCAAAAAACCTACAATCTCCAAAAGCCATGAAAAAGGCCCTTCTTTTCCTCTTTTTTGCTTTGTCCGCCGCCTTGGTGTCGGCCCAAAGCACCAAAATTGACCCCACTGTGTTGCTTCGCGCCTCCGGCACCAACAGCCGTTTTCTTGCTACGGACGGCAGCGGCAACGTCACCTGGGTACAGGGCAGCACCTTGCTCACCGGTGGAACCGGGATCAGCATCAGCGGCAACACCATCACCAACAGCGCGCCCGACCAAACGGTGTCGCTGACCGGTGCGGGCGCTACCGCCGTGACGGGCACGTACCCCAGTTTTACCATCACCACCAACGCTCTGGCCACCATCCAGGACGAAGGCAGCGGACTCACTCAGCGCGCCACGCTCAACTTCATCGGCGGCGCGGTGAGTGCAGCCGACAATGCCGGCCCCTCGCGCACCGACGTATCGTTCGATGCCGAAGTGAACGGCATTGCCGCGCTTTCCGGCACGGGCTTGGTCGTACAAACGGGGGCGGGCGCGTTTGCCAATCGCTCCATCGCCACCACTGCATCCGATGCGGGCCTCAGTTTGGCCCTTGGCAACCCCGACGGGGTAAGCGGCAACCCGACCCTGACGATTTCCACCGGGCAGTACGCCTGGAAACAAGCGGTGCGCGTGGCCACGACCGGCAATATCACCCTGAGCGGCAACCAAACCATTGACGGCGTGAGCACCACTACCAGCGATCGGGTGCTGGTCAGGTCCCAAACCACGGCTTCGGAAAACGGCGTGTACATCACCGGCACGGGCGCCTGGACGCGTTCCACCGATTTTGATGCCTCCACCGAAATGTCCAACGGCGGAGCGTTTTTCGTGGAAGAGGGTACGGCCAACAGCGAAAGCATGTGGGTGCTGACCACCGACGGTGCGATCACTGTGGGCTCCACGACACTAACCTTCCAGCGCATTGGCCGCGCCAACCAGGCCACCGCCGGCTCGTACGGCAGCGCCACTCAAATCCCGGTGTTCACCCTGAACAGCGACGGTACCATCAGTGGCGTCACCAACACGACCCTGACCGAAAGTCAGGCCCTCACCGCCAGCGACGGCTCGGGTTCCGACCGCACCCTTAACCTCACGGGCGGCAGCAGCGTGACCCTCGCCCAGGGTTCCGGCATCAGCCTTACCCGAAGCGGCAACACGATCACCGTTGCGGCCAGCGCTTCGGCGCCCACGGTCAATATTCAGCGATTCGAGGACGTACCGGTTTCCAGCACAACCACCACCACGGTATCCGGCTTTACGCCGCTGACCACCGACACCGAGGTGTTCCTGGACGGTGTGATGATGGACTGGGGCGCCGGCGAAGACATTACCGTGTCGGGGCAGGTCATCACGTTTTCGCGGACGGTATCTGCAGGGCAGAAGATTTTGGTGAAAAAGATCACCGTCAACTAGGCCTGGCCTCACCCCCATCCCCTCTCCCAAGGAGAGGGGGGCTTGCCCTCACTTCGCTTTATCTATCCCAATTTGGGATGCGCGGCGTAGAATGGAATCTGGCCCCCCTCTCCTTGGGAGAGGGGATGGGGGTGAGGCCGACGCAACGCAGAATTTCCCCTAACCAAAAACAAAAAATCTTCCATGAAACCACTCCTTCTTTTTCTTTCAACCTTCCTGTTTTTCAGCGCCACAGCCCAAACCGGCAGCGATTACAAAATCGAAAAACGCGACAGCCTCGGCTACGTCCTGCTGCAAAACGGCAGGACCGTTCCGTTCGACACCGCCCAGGTGCAGACGAATCTGGTTCAAAAAACGGAGGAGGTCGGCACCATCGAAACGGAAATCGGACTGCTGGAGCGGCTGGTCATGCTGCGCCGCCAGTTGGCCGTGGCCCGCGAAGAAAAACGAACCCTGACCGATATTCTCGAAAAAGCCCGTCAATGTACCCTCTTCCCATCCAAAAACTAACGCTGACGCTGCTGCTCCTCGGGGCAGGAGCATTGGCCGTTTGGGGGCAAACGACGCGTGTCGATGCCGCCGGCCTGGTGCGTCCGGCCGGCAGCGCGGGCAATATTCAGTACAACAACACTTCCGGCATCGGCGGATCGCCCAACCTGCACTGGGACAATTCCAACGCCGGTTTGCAGATCGGGCAGCCTTCGTCGGGCACGGCCCGGCTCATTGTGAAGGGCGGCAGCAGCAACAATACCGCGTTCACTTTTCAGGGCTTCGATAGCGGCGATGTGGAGCGCAGCCGGATCACCAACGGGGGATATTTTCAGGGCAGCGGCATCAGCCGCGTCGGGTTTGATTACGGCGGACTGTTCCTCCTCGATGCCCGATTACAGCAACCCGCCACGGTAGTTTCCACCATTACCAGCGGCGCCACGGCTCTGGTTTCCTTCAACGGCGGTTTTGCTCCGACGAGCGGTAACGGCATCGCGAACTTGGTGGAAGTCACCGGCACGGTCAACCAAAGCGGCGGCGCCAACGGCAAAGTGCGCATGCTGTACCTGGCGGCCAATGTGGTGAATGCGCCCAACCTGTACGCCCTGGAGACCGTCGGCGGGTACAGCCTGATCGGCGACGGGGTTGTCGTGCCGGAAGTGATGCCGCGACTGGCGGTCGTGGGCCTGGGCAACACCGGCTCGACCAATGCGTTCGGGGCGTACAACACCGGCGGCGCGCCGCTGTTTTTTGTGGGCGACGACGGCCAGGCCGGTATCGGCACCACCGCACCGGCATACGCGCTGGATGTGACCGGCAACGACGCCGTTCGCCTGCCGCGCGGCTCCACGGCACAGCGGCCCGCGAACAGTCCGGGCATCTTGCGCTACAACACCACCGACAACAAATTTGAAGGCAACGACGGCTCCGCCTGGGTGCAGTTTGGCGCGGGCGGCTCCGGCGCACCGACCGATGCGACGTACCTCACGCTCACCGGAAACGCCACCCTGAGCGGGGAGCGGGTGTTGTCCGCCGGGGCCAACGTAAAACTGACCGACGGCGGAGCAAACAGCACCCTGACCATCGCTGCCTTGTCCGAAAAATTCGTGACGGGCGGGGTCATTTCCCCCAGCCAACTTACCGGCAACCAAAACGACTGGTCGCCTGCGGGTTTGTCCACGGCCAGCGTCATCCGTTTGTCCACCGACGCTACTTTCAGGATCATCACCGGTTTGGATGGCGGCGAACCCGGACGGCGCATCACGCTGACCAATGTAGGATCGTACACCGTCATGCTCAAGGACGAATCGGCGGCGAGCACGTCGGGTAACCGCTTTTCCTTCGATGCCCAGGACTGGTTCATCCTGCCGGGGCGCTCCGTCGAGTTGATCTACGACGCCACTTCAGCCGTTTGGCGCACCCTGACGGCCTTCGATTATTTCAACGACTACGTGCTTACGGCGCAATTCCGGCACGGGGTGGCCGGCGCCACCGCTACGGGCACCAACGGCGACTATTTCGTGAAAGCCAACAGCGGCGGCAGTGGGTCCGGAAGTGGCGCCAGTCCCTGGGGCCTGAGCGGAATTACCACATCGAGCTCTGCCACCGGTAAAGGCTCCATCGGGGCGCCGACCGGTGCGATGGTGCGCTCCACGAACAACACCTACCTGCGCTACACCTCCACGGTCAGCCTCGACAACCTCTCGGATGGAACCAACACCTACAACGTCCGCTGCGGTTGGATGGACGCCTCCAACCCCACGGGCGAGCCGTCCAACGGCGTGTACTTCCGCTACACCCACGGCACAAACTCCGGCAACTGGCAGTTCGTCGCCCGATCCGGCGGCACCGAAACGGTCATCAATACCGGTACCGCACCGATTACGGGCACCACGGCCATGCAAGCGCTGATCGTGGCGATTTCCCCCGCCGGAGCTACAGCCGAAGGGTACATTGACGGGGTGAGCGTGGGGACAATCACCACCAACATCCCAACCTCGGCGAACATGGGGTATTACGCCCAGATTGAAAAAACGGTCGGCACGAACAGCCGAACCTTGTACCTGGCCGGCGCCAATGTGCTGGTTGTAGCCAACAAACGCCAATAATTTTACCTGTAAACCTTCATCAAAAAACTCATACCCGACATGAAACCCATTCGAAATTTCCTCAAAAGCGCCGCTACCTTGCTGGTGCTGACCACCCTGAGCCTCAGTGCCGCATTTGCCGGACCGGACAGCCTCGGCGCCGTGTTCGACAGCCTTGGCGTGGTCAGTTACACCGACCCCACCTCCTTCGTGACACCTTCGGCGACCGACAGCGTGGAAGTGGCCATCACCATCCTGCTGGGCCTCTTTGCCGGGGCCGTTCCCGGGCTGAAACGTATCCCCAAAACCTTCATCCGGAGTGCCGCCGCCGCGCTGTTGGTGGCCGGCGGCGCGGCTACGTTCAAACTGGGCTTTTTGACCCAGGAAAGTTTTGAGTATGTCATCCAGCAGTTCCTGCCCAATTTCGCGTATGCCGGCCTGATCTACAACGTGCTGAAATTCGGCTTGCCGGCCATCGGCAAGATGCTGGGCAAGGATTGGAATTTTTTCCAGAGCATCAAACCCTGATAAACCCCTAAAAACCCTCCCGAAATGGATTGTCCAAATGGTTACATCGAGGTGAACGGCAACTGCGTGTACGCCTTCGGAAACGAATCCGGTGTCGGCCCGGACGGAACCCCGCTGCCCCAAAAAAAGGGCGGCGGGTTCTGGGACTGGGTGAACAAAAACCTGCCCGACATTCTGATCACCGTGGGCTCGGTGTGGCAATCGGGCAAGCAAAACGACCAACAGCCCGGCACTTCCGGCAACCCGCAACCGACACCAACGCAGCAAAATACCATGCCTGTCTGGGGCTGGATACTGCTGGTCGTGGCGGTGCTGGTCATGTTGATCCTCTTGCTGCGCGGGCGGACCACCCAAATCGTGCAAACGCCATTGCCCATTTCATAAACCTTTAAAAAACAGAACATCATGTGTACATGTCAGGACGAAAACAACAAACCCTGCTCCTGCTGGAAAAAGTGGGTACTGATCGGACTGGGCCTGGCGGCCCTGGCCGGCCTTGCCTGGTGGTATTGGAAAAAGAAAAGTCCGGCGGCCTGATAAACCCCAAAAACCAAAACAATGGCCAAGTGCGGACACACGATTTGCCCCGACGATGATTGCGGCTGGGTTTACTTGTTCAACGGCGGCGGGCGTGCCAATTGCCGCCGGGTGCAGCGTTGTTTCGAAGAAAGTTGCAGCAGCCTCAAGGCGCTCGGGCCTTCGGGGTTTCTGCTGTTCGACGCCTGCCTGGGCCACTGCCACCGCCAGGAAAACGACCCGAAATATCCGTCCGCATACGCGTCCACAAACGAGTATCTGTGCAACAACTTCGATCCGGTCACGCTCGTCGATTACTTCGGGACCAACGAGTGCGGGGTGGATCCGGAGCAGACGAAACTGGGCCAGATCGAGGAGGCCACTGCGCGATACGATGCGCGAACGCGCACGGTGCTGATATTTATCGCCGTCGTCATTCTTATCCTGCTGACCGTACTGTTATGGAAGAACAAGGCCAGGTAACCCAACAAAAGTCGTCCGGTGATTGGCTCCCGTCGTTGTTTCAGGCGGTCGGAAGCGTGTTCGAGACGATCTCCACCGCGCTTGCGCCGGGCGTCCTCTCCGCTCAGGCCTACTTTCAGCAACTGCTGAACGCCCGGGCCTCGCTGCAGGATCCGTTGGCCGATGTCAACGAAAGTCGGCGGAACACCGACACGATTTTGATTTACGCCGGCACCGGCATCATAGCGCTTTTGATCATCGCCATCATCTTAAAAAAGAAGGAATGAAAAGCATTCGGGATATCGTCATTGTCGCGGCAGTAGCCATCGGTTTGCTACTGCTGATCGTATACCTTTTTCGTCCGGGAAAGTCCGCTGCGGATGCCGGCGGCAACAAGGGCGGGGAGCCGGACGGCGACCAGCCACCGGGCGCCCTGCCTTGCCAGAGCATTCCCGAAAACCTGCCGCCCTTTCAAAACGCCGTGACCCCGCCCGGCGCCAAAGCCTACCTGAACGTGCCCGACGCCGACTGGACGTCGGATTTTGAGGCCCGGCTGCGCGGCTTTTTCCTGGCCGTGGACGTGGAACCCTCGGATTTTACCATGAAGTACTTTGGCGCGGCCATCATCTGGCAATACCTGAACAGTCCGGAGGGGCAATTGTCCGATTTGCTCACGCTCAAGGCCTCGAAGCGCTGCGGCACGATCGTAGGCGTTCCGTCTCAGGATGTGCCCAAACCGGCGTTTTGCCTGTCCTTCACCTCCGGCAACTGGCTGGAGCCCACTTACCAGGACGGCAAAGATGCCCACAACGATGGCATCCGGCAGGTATTCGGGATTCCAAAATCCGAATGGACGCCGGCAATGCAATCGCGGATAAAAGGCTTTTTCAAGGCGATCGACATCGAGCCATCCGTATGGAACGCTAAGGGCCTGAACCAGTGGTACCACCGGCAACCGGCCAAGGAATACCTTGCCAGCGCCTTGGGCGGCCTTCCGGACACCCTGATCACCAAAGGCTGCATGCGCTGCGACGGAAAAAGTGATCAGTTCATCAACGACCTCTGACCATGAAAACCATTGATTGCAACGAAATTCAAAGGCTTCTTCAGGCTGGCCACCCGGTGCTCTGCATTGACGTACGCGAGGCGTATCGCCATGCGTCGCTGGATGCCGGAGGATGGAAGATTCCGTACAATGAAATCGAGCGGCATGCCGAACGGCTGCTGCCGTTTCGGGATTGTCTGACCGTGGTTTGTTGTTTGCGGCCTTTGGGCAGCCAACGCACGGCGGTGGCTTTTCGGGCTTTGCGGAAATTGGGGTTCACCGATGTACGGGAACTCAAAAATGGGCTGTACCAGGGCTGGATTCTGAAAGTGGGGCGTAAGGTGAAACTGCCGGTGGCGGCGCAAATGCTGGAAGTATGATACCGTTGCTGTTTTTGAATCCGAGGTGGATAACGGAGAATTTGGTGCTCACTGTTTTGATTGCCGCGATCTTTGTTTCTTTAAGCATCGCAGTAGTAGATAAATGGAAAAATAGAAATGGATAATCGAGTCGGACAGTTGGGACAACCTGGGATCAGGCATCGCCCTCACATAGAATGCCCCTCCATTGGATTGGCCCCTTGCTTGAAAATATACTCGCTGTTTAGCAAATAAGCGCCGGAAATAACGACCACTTCGCCGGCAGTTAAACCATGTGTGATCTCGGTAAAATCGCGATTGTTTACTCCGGTATGCACCATCCGGTTTTCAAAAGCGCCCAAAGCGTTCTGCACCCATACAACGGCGCCGTCTTTGCCCTGGAGCAAAGCGTTTGAGGGCACGGCTACCGTTTGACGGGTTTTGCTCTTCAAGGTGATCCATGCTTGCATACCCGGTTTGTACTCGCCCCTGGGGTTGGGAATTTCCACCCGCACCAAAACAATCTTTGAAGTTGTTTCGAGGTTCGGATTGATAAATTCTATTTTCCCGTGCAAGACCCGGCCCGGGTAGGCCGGCAGTTCCACCAAAGCCTCTTTGGTTTGATTTAAAAACGGCAAGTCGCTGACGTACAACTGCGCTTCCACCCAGAGCGTGCGCAAATCGGCGAGCCGCAGCACCGGCGAGCCTTCGGCAGCATAGCCGCCTTCCACTACCGGCGTTTCGAGCACATAACCACTATACGGGCTGTAATAGGTGACGATATTCTGTACCTGGCCGGATTGTTCCAAGCTTTGAATTTGTGTCCGGTTCATACCCCAAAGAAGCAGTTTATTCCGGGCGGCGTCGGCCAGGCGGGTGAAATCGAGATCATTGCTCCCGTAGCGTTGACGGCTTTGCAGCGCCAGCAAATAGTCTTGTTGGGCAGCAGCCAGCGTTTCGCTGTACACTTCGAAAACGGCTTGTCCTTCCCGTACGTATTCACCCGTGTTGCGCACCAGGAGGCGTTCGATCCGGCCGGCTACTTTGGCCGTCATGGTATTAATAGCAGCCTGGTTCTCCCGTAGCGTGGCAGCCAGCGTTATTTCTTCACCGACCGGACGCAGATGCACCGTGTCGGTAAGGATATTGGCCAGGCGGATTTGTTCGGCGTTTAGGTGAATGCCTGTGCCCTTTTGCAGGGAATGCGTTTCCACGGGTACCAAATCCATGTGGCAGATCGGGCAGGCGCCGGGTTCCTGTTGCATGACCTGCGGGTGCATGGAACAGGTGTAATATATCTTGTTCTGCGCAACTCCGGTGGTATTGTTTTTTTGACAAGCGGCCAGGAGCAGAAGGGAGACTACCGCGGTCATTGTTCTTTTCTGAAAAGGGTACATAATCGTTCAATTTATTTTACAAAACTCTCGCTGTCCATCAGGAACCGGGCGTTCTCGGCAATTTCATCCTCCGTGCCGATACCCGCAATTACTTCTATCCACCCATCTGTCCGTATCCCGCTTCGTATTGCGCGTGTTTGAAATACGCCGCCTTTTTTCACAAATACGACGTGGTTTTTACCCAGATCGAGACTGGCGGTTTCCGGAATCCAAAGTGCTGTCCGACTGCCCGCTTGCACGGTAGCCCGGAGCAGGGCGCCGGGTTTTAATTGCCCACCCGGGTTCGGCAAATAAACCCGTGCCCGAAGGTTTTTCCCACCGGAACTGTACAACGGCTCGATATAGTCGATTTTGCTCTTGAACGGCCGTTCAAACGGCTCGACATGGATTTCAACAGCCTGCCCGGTATTCAGCATCGAAACGTCGGAAGGGTAAAATTCAAGCATCGCCCAAACCGTGGCTAAACTTTGCAGGCCAAAGAGCCGCTGACCAGCTTGGACGTACATGCCTTCTTTTAAAGACAGTTCGCCGGGGCCGGCGGAAGCTGGGACGGTTTGAGCCGGTGCAGCGGTATTGTTCATGTTTTCGTTCATTCCGGGAGCAGCTGAGGCCGTATTATTGAGAGAAACACTATTGTCGAAAATTAGCCCCGAATACAGACTAAAAACGGGCAACGACAGAAGAGGCTTGCGTTCCGTTTCCACTTGCCGGATTTGCTCCCCGGTAAGGCCCAGGAGAGAAAGGCGTTTACGGGCATTTTCAAGTAAAACTGTGTTGGCCGGGTCGTTTTCCAATAAAAAAATCAGTTCCTGTTGTGCCGTGGCAATTTCGGGACTGTAAATGTCGAGTATGCGTTGCCCTTTGCGCACGGGTTGGTACGGGTAGCGCGCGTAAAGGCGCTCGATACGTCCGCCAAAGCGGGCACTGACCACGTTCAACAACCGGGGATCATACGCCAAATAACCGGGCGCGTCGAGGCGCAGCGGCATCGTTCTCTGTTCCGGATGCAAGGTTTTGACAGTGCTCAACACATACTCGTAAGTGGGTTTTAGCAGCATGTCCAAGTCTCCGATGGCAGATACGCCAGCCTCGGCGGAAGAAGCATGGCCGTGCATTTCCGGCGTATGCGATGAATCGGACGGGTGCGTTACCGGTTGATTTTCTTTTTTTACCAGGTCCATTTTACAAATCGGGCAACTTCCCGGTTTGTCGCGAATGATTTCAGGGTGCATGGGGCAGGTATATTGCGCGGCTTCATGCCCTGAATAATCGTGGTCGTGCCGGTGTTGTCCGGCATCGGGATTCCGGCAAGCCGTCGTGAGCAATACCGGAAGCAAGGCCCACAAGAGGTATTGTTTAGCGATATTCCAGCTCTTTTTCATAATTCACTTTTGATTGAAGCAATTGTTGCAGCAGGTCGAATTGGGCCAGGCGGCTCATTTTCAGTTCCAGCCAGGCATCGAGCACCATAAACAGCTCGTCGGTATTCTGTTCCCAGGCGAGCAGGGTACTCTGAAAACGTTTGCGTTGGTTTGGGATGATGTCGTCGTCGTAGCGTGCGATCTGGGTTTGCAAGGTCTGCATCATCACTAATTGCTCGGAAAGGGCGCCCCGGATTTGGTTAGCCAACGCCGCTTTGTCAAGTTCGAAGGCGGCAAGCCGGTGTTCGATGCCCTCGATTTTGACTTTGATGTCTTTGTTCGCCCAAGGTGCTATGGGCACTGTAACCATGCCCATGAGCGAAAACTGCCAGGGCTGGCCGCCGAAAGCGAACATGTGATCGAAACGCAGACCATATTCGGGTTTGAGTTTCGAGCGCTGCCATTCCTGCTCCAGGCGGGCAATACGAAAATTGGTTTCGATGGCCTGAAAATCGCTACGGGCGGCAATACGCGAGGTGTCGGGCAGTGGCGGTACAAGTGCCGGACCGCTTGGCATTAGGGTGTCAATTTCGAACACGCTTGCCGGGCCGAGTTGCATCAGCGTCGCCAGCATGACGCGTTGCCGGCGGATTTCACCGGCGTACATCGCCTGCATCCGGTCGAGATCGGCCAGTTCGGTTTTGGCTTTGTAGATGCTGCCGAGTTTTTCCCGGTTGTACTGAAACCGTTGTTCGGCGCTTTCGATCAGCAGGCGCAACGCCCGTTTACTTTCTTCCAAAACGGCGATTTTCTTTTCCAGCACAAGCCAGTCGAAATAAGCCGTTTTCGCCTCCGCGAACAGCATATTGCGCATTACGCCCTTTTCCGCTGCCTGCATACCCGACATGGCCGACATGTAACGCGCTTCGGCTTGCTGCATTTTCCGGTTGGGAAACATTTGCTGCGCCGAAACCATGACGGCCCCCATACCCTCGCTCCAGCGCGCGGGATTGTACGCCGTCATCCACATACCGCCGCCTACCTGCGGTGGAGGTAAGGTGACGGCGCCTTTGGCCACGACGTCGAACTCCCGCCCGCGGGCGTCGGTGGCTTGCAGCACCGGATGCAGACGCTCAATGCGGTTGAGCACGGAGTCGAGCGGAAGCGGGTTTTGCGCGGTAATCCTTGCGGCAAAACAGAGGCAAAACGCCGCCAGAAATTGTATTTTCAAAAAAATATAGCGTTTCATTTTCAAAAAAATTGATGTGACAAGCCGGTAGATAAATAAGCGATGCGTTTATTCTTCAACCGGGATTACCTCGATTGCGCCGCTGCGCCGCAGTTCGCGCTCCCGTGTCATTTCGAATACGACCGGGGTAATCAGCAGCACGTAAATCGTCGAGGAAATAGTACCTCCGATGAGCGGCAGGGTGATGGGCAGCATAATGTCGCTACCGACGCCCGTGGCCCAGAGAATCGGGATAAGGCCGAACAGCGAAACCGAAACGGTCATTAGTTTGGGCCGCAGGCGTTTGGCGGCGCCCCAAATCACCCATTCGCGCAAGTCGGCGGGCGTGATCGTATCCCGCGAGTTGCCTTTTTCGGCAACCAGGCGCTGCATGGCCTCGTTGAGGTAAATGGTCATCAGCATGGCCGTTTCGATAGCCATGCCGAACAGCGCAATGAATCCTACCGCCACGGCCACCGAAAGGTTTATCCCGTAAAACCAGATCATATAAACACCGCCGATGAGCGCAAAAGGCACCGTTATCATCGTAAGCGCCGCTTCTTTTGCCGACTTGTAGGTGAAATACAGCACGAAAAAAATCAACACCAACACGATGGGCACGATCAACCGGAGGGTTCTGTTGGCGCGAATTTGATTCTCCCATTGTCCGCTCCATTCGATGAAATACCCTTTCGGCAATTTTTTCACCGCGTCATCGAGTGTTTGCTGCGCCTCGGTGACGGTGCTGCCGAGATCGCGTTCCCGCACGTTGAACAAGACCGTGCCCCGAAGCAAGGCGTTCTCGGAGTTGATCATCGGCGGGCCTTCCGAAACGCGGACATCGGCCACGGCTTCCAGCGGAATGACGCCGTAGCGCGATGTTTGTACCTGCAAGCGGCGCAACGCGTCGAGATTGTTGCGAAAATCCTGAGCAAAACGGGCATTGACGCTGAAGCGCTGCCGTCCCTCGACGGTGGTGGTCAGGGTCATGCCGCCCAGGGCGCTTTCGACGAGCATATTCACGTCGTCCACGGCGAGGCCGTAGCGCCCGATTTCGTCCCGTTTCACGACGATGTCGATGTATTTGCCGCCGGTGATGGGTTCCACGTAAAGGTCTTGCACACCGGGAATGTTTTCCAACTGGCGCTTGAGTTGTTGCGACAGCGAAAAAATGGTGTCGAGGTTTTGTCCGTACACCTTAAGCCCCACGTCGGTGCGGATGCCCGTGGAAAGCATGTTGATGCGGTTGATGATCGGCTGAGTCCAGCCGTTCACCACGCCGGAGATTTGAAGTTTGGCGTTCAACTCTGCGATGAGATCGTTTTTCGTCAGGCCCGGCCGCCATTCCGATTTGGGTTTCAGCAAAATAATGGTTTCAATCATGCTGATCGGCGAGTTGTCGGTAGCCGTGCTGGCCCGGCCTGCTTTGCCAAGTACGTGGCTGACCTCGGGCACGCCGGCGATGATCCTATCCTGTACCTGCAACAGGCGTTTGACCTCCGAATTGGACACATCGGGCAGGGTAACGGGCATGAAAAGCAGGGAGCCTTCGTCGAGCGGCGGCATAAATTCGGAACCGAGGCGCATCATCATAGGGACGCTTACGGCCAGCGCTGCAAGCATGATTGCCAAGGTAGTTTTGCGCCATTTGAGGCACAGTTTTAACACGGGGGTGTACAGGTTTTCCAGGAAACGGGTGATCGGGTTGGCGCTTTCGGGTTTGAATTTTCCCCGGAGCAGCAGAGCGATCAGAACGGGCGTCAGGGTAATGGCCAAAAAAGCGTCCACTAACAAGATAAATGTTTTGGTCCAGGCCAGCGGTGAAAAAAGTTTCCCTTCCATTCCGCTCAGCAGGAATACCGGCAGGAAAGAAGCGACCGTTACGATAGTAGAGAAAAAAACGCCCGGCCCTACCTGTTTGCAGGATTTGGCAATGATCGCAAGACGTTCCGCAAATCCTGGCTTTCCCGGCGCTTCCGAGAGGTGCCGGTAGGCGTTTTCGACCATCACGATACCGTCGTCCACTACCACCCCGATGGCCAGCGCGATGCCGGTGAGTGACATGATGTTGGAAGAAATACCAAAGGCTTCCAGCAAAATAAAGCCGATAGCCACTGAAATCGGCAACTGGATCAGGATAACCAGGGCGCTTCGCCAATGAAACAGGAAGATCAATACGATCAACGACACGGCAATCATTTCTTCGATAAGCGTTCCTTTGACCGATCTTACGGCAGCCTGGATCAATTCGCTCCGGTCGTAACTCACCTTGAATTTCACGCCTGCCGGCAACCCCTTTTCCACTTCCGTCATTTTCCGTTTCACCGCTTCGATGACGTTGTTGGCATTTTCGCCGTAGCGCATGACGACAATACCGCCAACCACCTCGCCCGTTCCGTCCATGTCAAAGATGCCGAGCCGCCCCTCGCCGCCCATTTGAACGGTCGCCACGTCTTTCACCCGTACTGGCACAGAACCGTAATTGCCGACGGGGATATTCTCGATGTCCGACGTTTTTTGAATGTAGCCCAGCCCCCTGATGATATAGGCCATGTCGGACATCTCGAACTTGCGTCCGCCCACGTCGTTGTTGTTCCGTCGGATAGCATTGAGTACGTCCATCAGCGGGACGTTGAAATAGTTCAGTTTATAGGGATCAATGGTCACCTGGTATTGTTTGACAAAGCCGCCGAAGGAAGCCACTTCGCTAACGCCCGGTACGGTTTGCAAGGCAAATTTGACGTACCAATCCTGCAAGGCGCGTTGTTCGCCCAGGTCCATACCTGGCGCATCTAGATGATACCAGAAAATATGCCCCACGCCGGTGCCGTCGGGGCCAAGAGTCGGTACGGCGCCGGGCGGCAACTGCCGCTGGGCGTAGTTGAGCCGTTCGAGTACCCGTGTACGCGCCCAGTAGATGTCGGTCTTATCCTCGAAAATGACATAGACGAAGGACATGCCGAACATAGAGGCGCCCCGGATATTTTTAACCTGCGGAATGCCTTGCAAGTTGGAGACAAGCGGATAGGTGACCTGGTCTTCGATCAGTTGAGGGCTGCGCCCCATCCATTCCGTGAAGACGATGACCTGGTTCTCCGACAGATCGGGGATAGCGTCGATCGGGTTGTTGCGCACCGAGTAAATACCCCAGGCAAACAACCCGAGGGCTGCCGCAAGCACGAACAGCCGGTTTTTTAAAGAATTGGTTATCAGAAAATTGATCATAATGCCGGCCGTTTTCGGTTCGAACTTTGGTTGAAGCATTTTACCCGGTCTTGGCGAGCTACCATTAGCGATAGCCCGCCAAGACACTGCGGTAGTCAGTTCCCAAGGTTAATTTTGACCCTGCATATCGCACGATTTCGCCGTGCCTGGCGCGCCGGAACGATCATATTGGCAGCAGCCGTGCAGGGCGTTGTAGGCCGTGTCCGGGGCTTTGTACCCCACATTGTCGTAGCCCGATTGGGCGACGGTCTTTTGAATCGCGTCGGCGGTAGTTTTAGCCGGGTCGAACGTCACGGTGAGCAAGCCTTTATCCACATCCCAAACGGCCGACGTAGCGCCCGCCTGGGCGGCGGCTTTTTCAATCGTGCGTTTGCACATCCCGCAGTTGCCGAGGACTTGAAACGATTCGGTTTGAAGGGCCGGGGCAACTGCGACGGCCTGCTTTTTCTTCATCCCCTCGGTTTGTGCGCCGACGATATTGATGGAAAGCAAACCTAAAAATAGAACAGAAAACAAAAATTTGAGTGAACTCATCTCGGTTAAACTTTTATAGGTGAATAGAATTTACAGTACTTCGACAGTGATTTTCATTAAAATGGGTCAATGCTTGTGCCCTTCTTCGCCATGATCTGCCGGCTTTTCGGCCCGGACAAGGTCCATCCCGCACTTGGAACATTTATCACCGACTTTGCCTGTGATTTCGGGATGCATCGGACAAGCATACGTGGCATGGGCATCCGCTTTAACAGGCACTAAGTCCATACCGCATTTAGAGCAGGTGTCGCCTGCTTTCCCGGTGATTTCCGGGTGTATTGGGCAGGCATATGCGGCAGTTTGGTCGGTATTGGTTGCTTTGGGGGTGTTTTTACAAGCGACGAATACGCCGAGCAACCCAGCGAGTACCAAACCCGCAATGAGTAAGTTTTTCATACAAGGAGATTTTAAGAATTAGAAATGAAGATCAGACTGGAAGAAAAGCCTAAAACCCGTTCGGAAAAGGCTTATAGCCATCCGAAACGGTTTTACACGCGATAATAAAGGTCTGAAATGGGCACACGTCGGGCCGACGCGGCACTAAACGCCGATCTTAGGCGGCTGCCAGATGGGGAGAAATACGGCTTCGGGCAGGTGATCGATGAAATAAAACACGGCTTTACGCACCGAGGCCAATAGGTTGGGTAATTGAAAATTGTCTCCCAAAGGGAGAGCGAAAGAAGTGCCGGAAGAAGCGATCAGACCGCATCCAGGGCAATGGCAGCCACCGTGTTCATGGTCGCATGGACAATCCCCGCTGGAATGCCGGTGTTCGTCGCACGGGGCGCTGTCGGAAACATGGAAAGCGCGCGCTTCGTCCGTTTTTTTGCAGCAGGACTTTCTTTCTTTCACGTCCCCTGACTTTGTCGTACCTGCGGTGTGTTCGCTACCGCAAGCCCATATACGATTTGTGGGCGCCGTGACGAACACACCGAGGAGGAAAAACCAAATATGGACGCTACTATGTCTCATTTTTAACTAAAACAACTATATTATCGAAGTGGTTGCGACAAAAACGCTACTTCAAACTTCGTCGCAACAACTGTGCATTCAATGCCACCACGATGGTGCTGACCGACATCAATACCGCGCCGAAAGCCGGCGAGATCATCAGATGCGGGTAAAAAATACCGGCAGCCACCGGGATGGTAACCAGGTTATATGCCGTGGCCCAAAACAGGTTTTGTACCATTTTCCGGTACGTCGCTTTCCCAAAACGTACTAGGCGCAGAATGTCTTGCGGATCGCTGTTCACCAGGATAATATCGGCAGTTTCGGCAGCCACGTCGGTCCCGGAACCCACGGCAATGCCCACGTCGGCCCGGGCCAGCGCCGGGGCGTCGTTCACGCCGTCGCCGGTCATAGCCACAAACTCGCCCTGCTTTTGCAACCTTTCCACGATCTCCACCTTTTGATGGGGCAGCACCTCGGCATAAACGTCGTTCAGGCCCAACTGCCGCTTGACGCTTTCCGCCACCTGCTTGTTGTCACCCGTAGCCATCACGACTTTGACGCCGTCTTCGTGAAATGCGTCAACGGCCGCAGCGGATGTTTTGCGCAGACGGTCGGCCAGGGCTATGAATCCGGCCAACCGGCCCTCCACCAGCACGAACACAATCGTTTCGGCGGCATCGCTCAGGATATTTTCGGGTAATGCAATGTTATTGTCTTTGAGGTAGTTGGGACTGACTACGAGTACCTCTTTGCCGGCAATTTTACCGCGAATTCCCCGCGCGGTAAGCGATTGAAAGTCGAGGACTTCGAGCAATGCAAGGCCCTGCGCTTTGGCGTGTTTCACAATACCTTCGGCAATCGGGTGTTCAGAGTTTTGTTCCAGCGAAGCGGCCAGTTGCAGGATGTCTTGTTCGCCGTAAGCGGTGGAGTGCGTGGAAATACGAGTCACCCCGAATGCGCCTTCGGTCAGGGTGCCCGTTTTATCGAAGATAATGGCTGTGATTTTACGGGCGTTTTCAAAAGCCGTGCGGTTGCGGATCAACAAGCCGTGTTGCGCCGAAAGTGCCGTGGAAATGGCTACCACCAGGGGAATGGCCAATCCCAGCGCGTGCGGACAAGCGATTACCATGACCGCCACCATACGTTCGAGGGCGAAGGCCATCGGTTGGCCGGCCCAAAGCCAGTAAGCCAGGGTGAGCACTCCGGCGGCAATGGCCAGGTAGGTCAGCCAACGAGCGGCGCGATCGGCCAGGTTTTGTGTTTGGGATTTGCTGGCCTGGGCTTCCCGAACCAGACGCACCACTTTTTGCAGGTAGCTGTCCTGCCCGGCGCCGGTCACTTCCATTTTCAATGCGCCGCTACCGTTTACCGACCCGGCGATGACTTTGGCGCCAGTTTCTTTCACTACCGGCTGTGATTCGCCGGTAAGCATGGATTCGTTCACAAAACCCGAACCGTCCGTTACGACGCCGTCCGCCGGAATCTTTTCATTGGCTTTCACCAGTACCAGGTCGCCGGGTTTCAGGTGTTGCACCGGGTGATCCTGCACCGAACCGTCGGGTTGAATCACGTGCGCCTCGGCGGGCATCAGGCTCACCAGCATTTCCAGCGCCCGTGAAGCGCCCGACACGGTTTTCATTTCGATCCAGTGGCCGAGCAACATGACGACGATCAGCGTGGCGAGTTCCCAGTAAAAATCCATGCCCGGCAACCCGAATGTGACGGCAACGCTGTACACAAATGCCACCGTGGTCGCCATTGCGATGAGGGTCATCATACCAGGGTTGCGGTGGCGCAACTCCGCCACTGCACCCGCCAAAAAAGGCTGATTGCCGTAAGCAAACAGCACGGACGACAGACCGAACAATACCCACTTTCGTCCCGCAAAATCCAGGTGGAATCCAAGGATATGCTGCACCATGTCGGACAGCAGGAGAATCGGGATTGTCAACGCAAGCGACAGCCAGAATTTCTGCCGGAATCCTTCTACGGAATGGCCGGCGTGTTTGTCGTGTTCCCCATGCGTATTTCCATGCATGGAATGACCATGCTGATGGTGCTCCTCCACAGGTTTGGGCGCCGGTTTTTGCGGTGCCGCGACATGATGATGGTGATGGTGGTGCTGTTCCATTGAGTTCGACATATTGTAGTGCAATCAAAAGGTTAAAAAGGTTGCATGGCGGCCTGAAAAGTAACACGACAACCGGAAGCCATTATGGCAAAGGGGTTCCCGGGCCGTTTTTCATGGCGGGATTACCTTTGTACGATGCAAAGTTCGGGGCGATGCCCAGGGCGGGCATTACGAAATTTTGGAAAGGATTTACGAAATTACAGGCGGTACGCTAACGTCACGGTTGAACCACCACCTTCCGAAAGAAAAACCGTGTCCCCGTTTCGATCCTCAAAAAATATACGCCTGCCGGACCGTCCGGAAGTGTCAACCGAATTTGCCCGGCATAATCCGGGATAAACTCATTTTGCCAGCGGCGCAAGATTTTTCCGGAGCCGTCCGACAATACGATGGATCGAACGTTTTCTCCTTTCGGCAATACGCCTTGCAGGAATATTTCGCGATTCGCCGGGTTGGGGAACACCGTAAAAACAGGGTCTGTAAGAACATTGTCTACCGATACTGACGACGCCTGCCCAGGCAGAATACGGACCATTCGGGCTTCCGATGGAATATCGTCCACCATCGCCCACAACAAGTACCAACTGGGCAGCACTTTCAGCGAATCGTCGGGGATTTCTGCGCTGACGGCCTGGTTTTCAACAGAAAAATTCAAATCGAGAAAACGGTTTTCCCCGCAGTTCATCATGTGGGTAACAGCCTGTGTGCTTTGCAAAACCACCGAAGTGGGCGCGTTGGTGCGCGCCACATCGAAATGTATCGTCTCGCCGCGCTGGTAATCGGTTTTTTCCTGGTTCAGGATTTGCGGACGCACGCCCCGGAACAGGTACGGCGGCTCGTAAGCGTCAATAATGCTCAAAGGCGGCTCGTTGCCGGGTGCGCCTTCCCCGCCGACCACTATAATGCGACCGTCGGGCACAAGAATCGCCAAAACGTGGTATTCCCGTTTGCGGGGCATCGGCGCGAGCCGCCGCCAGGTATCGGCATAAGGGTCGTATTGATCGGTCAAGTCCATGTAGCCCCATTGGTTCACGGGCGCAGGGTCGGCTGGGTCTTCTTTGGCCCCGGCGAGCACGAGAATACGGCGGTCGGGAGTCAGCACCGTCTCGGAGCGGGAACGGAGCGGCGCAAAGTGCGTGCGCAGCGACCAGGCGTTGGCGACCGGGTCGTAGCGTTCAACAAGTTTTCCGCCGCTGCCCGCCGGGAACGGCTTAAAACCGATGGCAATGACATCACCTTCCGGCAGATGCACCAGTTCATGATCCACATGGTCGCCGTTAGGCATCCGGTTGCCTTGCACAAAATCGGCGGCCAAGTCCCATTGTTCGGTCACCGGGTCAAACAGTTGCGGCGGGCGGAACGTCATCAGGACTTTGCCGCTGTACAGCGTCAGGATGGGTGATTGCTCCATGCCGATGGCCACCGTATCTGCCCATTCGGTCGTACCGGCGATGGGGTCGTAAAGTTCGGAGGTTTTCACGCGGACGGGGTTGTTCAGCCCGCCTCCGCCTACGATGAGCAGCCGCCCGTCGGCGAGTTGGGTCATGGCGGGATACCAGCGGTAGTCGAGCATGAGCGGCAAGGACTGCCAGGTTTGCGCGGCGAGGTCGAACTGTTTGATTTTCCGCGTACCGGGACCGTAAATTTCCTGGTCCGTGCCGCCCGCCATGATGACCTTGTTGTTCCAAAGCAGTTTGGAGGCAGCGCAACCCTGCACCTGCATATCGCCCGGAATGGCAAGCGTATCGTCGAGCGCGGGGTCGAACACGAAAGGGTCTTTGGTATTGTGACAGTAATAAATACTGCCGTCGGGCAGCAAAACGCCGAGGTCGGTTCCGCCGAGCGGTTCGGGCGAATTCATGATGGTCGTCCACTGGCCGGGCTGCGTTTCGGGTTCCAGTTGCGCATCATGAATGACCGTGCCGACGATGCCCGTCGTGGCGTTTTGGAAAAGTTCGAAGCCGCGCGCGGCCACGTTGAAAAAGAAATAATACGGGTCGAGATTTTCAAAACGATAGACCCCGTTGACATCGGTACGAGCCTCCCGGAACATGGAAGTGTCGTTGAGAAAAATGGTCACGCGGGCATTGGGGACGGGTGTGCCATTGGGGGCGGTGACAGTGCCGGTGAGGGTTTGGGCGGAAGCACTACCAA
>JBEBHD010000256.1:0-7543 GCA_040080915.1 Saprospiraceae bacterium | reverse complement strand
GCCGTAGGCAACCGGCTACGGCTGCAAATTTCGCCTTGCCTGAAACAAAATTCGCTCGCTTTCGCCTCGGCACTGAAATTTAAACACGCTCTTAAAAAATCTGTGTGAATCTGTGAGAATCTGTGGTGCATTTTTTTGCGTTTAGTGCCACCCAAGCGAGTCCTAAACACGCTCTAAGCAATTTTCTCCAGCGCAGCGCGGATCAAAGCCTGCCCGGCATCCGACATGGGGACGAGCGGCAAGCGAACATCGCGGGAGCAAAGCCCCTGCGCTTCCAATGCAGCCTTGATGCCAGCGGGATTGCCTTCCGTGAACAACAACCTGTACAGATCCAGCAACTGTAAATTTAGTTTTTGAGCGAGCGGCATATCGAAATAGAGCGCTGCCCGCACCATGTCGGTGAACGGGCGCGGTGTCGAGTTGGCAATGACCGACACCACGCCGTCGCCGCCGGACGCGATGAGCGACAAGGTGATGAAATCGTCGCCGCTGAGCATGAGAAAATCTTTGGGTTTTCCCTGAATGATCTTGGAGATTTGGTAAATGTCGTCGCTGGCTTCTTTCACGCCCAAAAACTTGTCGCTTGCGTACGCGAGGCGAAGGGTTGTTTCGGCGCTCATGTTCGAGGCCGTCCGGCTGGGCACGTTGTAAATGATGATCGGCTTGGGCGTAACTTCAGCCATGGCCATGTAGTGCCGGAAAATACCTTCCTGTGCGGGTTTGTTGTACGCCGGGTTGCTGGCCAAAAGGGCATCTACACCGTCAAAGTTGAAGCCCTGAATCTTGCGCACGAGTTCTGCTGTGTTGTTTCCGCCGAACACACCAGCCACCAGAGGCAGCCTGCCATCGTTGACCCGGATAGTAAAATCGAGGATTTGGCGCTGCTCGTCCTCCGACGTGGTGGCAGACTCGCCCGTGGTGCCGAGGCTGACGAGAAACTCCACACCACCAGCGATGACATGCTCAATGACTTTTTCGAGGCCGTCCCGGTCAATTCGGTCTCCTTTGAACGGGGTCACCAAGGCCACGCCGGTGCCTCTAAAGCGCTGATGCAGACTCATGTTTGGAGGGTATGATTTTGGTTAGGTAAAGTTCGAGTTGATCCATAAAAAAACGGATTCCCTTGTCTTCCGGTGTTTCCAGCACCATGTCAAAATCGTGCGGGGCGGTAGCCGCAGTTCCGATTTTCATGGTGGCCTTCGATTCTACCGCTACCCACGCGAGCGGCAGGGTTTGCCGCCTGTTGAGGCACAGGAGCAGGTCTGGTTTTTCTGCCAAAAACTTGTCCACGGACTCGCTGACAATCTGGCCGTTCCAGCGCAATTCCTTTTGGGAAAACTGCGGAAACTCGGTTTGAACGAGCGGCTGCTTGTCGTCAATAAATCCGAGCAGATGCACGGATTTCCGCCGTCCCTCCTTCAGCGACTTGGCCAAAGCCAGCACGTCTTTTCGGTCTTTTTCGTCGGAAGCATCGAAGAGCAGCCCGATGGTTCGGGCGCTGTCGAGGGTATGCACCTTGCGCTGCCGATTGAGGGCGGCCAAGGCTCGACGGATCAGCCTTTGCAACAAAAAACTGCGCAGTTTTTCCAGCATAGTTTGAATGGTTTGGGTCGTCGTGTGAAACGCGTTTATTGGGCGTTATTTCCCGAATTGACCAGATTGCAAGGAACCTCGCCAAAACCGTTAAGAGCGTGCTTAAATTTCAGTTGCCGGGCTGCAAGCGGCGGTAGTGGCCCATGTTTCCGTATTTTTCGATACGGGCGGTTACGCGCTCGTCCGGGTCAAGTTTGCTGAGCGCGGCCAGTTCATCAAGGATATGCTGCTTGAGCGTGACGGCCATTTGATCCGGAGCATTGTGTGCGCCGCCAAGCGGTTCGCGAACAATGCCGTCAATGAGGCCAAATTCGAGCATGTTGTCGGCATCCAACTTCAGCGCTTCGGCCGCCTGCTCCTTGTAGTCCCATGAATGCCAGAGAATGGACGAACAGGATTCGGGCGAAATGACCGAGTACCACGTGTACTCAAGCATGAAAACGCGGTCGCCGAGGCCGATGCCCAATGCGCCCCCGGACGCGCCCTCGCCGATAATGTAGCAAAGGATGGGCACGCGCAGCTGGGCCATTTCGAACAGGTTTCGGGCGATAGCCTCCGCCTGTCCGCGCTGCTCTGCCTCGAGGCCGGGGTACGCACCTGGCGTGTCTATCAGCGTGACGACCGGAAAACCAAAGCGTTCGGCCAATTTCATCAGGCGCAGGGCCTTGCGGTAGCCTTCGGGATTGGCCATGCCGAAATTCCGGTACTGGCGCATTTTGGTGTTCACGCCTTTTTGATGCCCGATGACCATGATCGTTTGCCCATCGAGGTTGGCCAAGCCGCTCACAATGGCATGGTCATCGCCGCCGCAACGGTCGCCATGCAGTTCGATGAACTTGTGGCACATCGTGTTGGCATAGAATAAGGTGTACGGGCGGTCGGGGTGGCGGGAAAGCTGTACTTTTTGCCAGCCGGTGAGGTTGGCGAAGATGTCGTTTCGTTTTTGCTGGATCTTGCTCTCCAGTTCTCCGATCATTTCTGCCACATCTACCTCGCCTTTTTCTCCTACCTCCCGGAGTTTTTCCAATTGCTCGTACAGGGCTTCGAGGGGTTTTTCAAAATCCATGAAGGTCATTGCCATGATACCGGAATACGATGTGGTGATTGTCGGGTTCTGTGAATCGGAACAGATTGTTTTCGCCGCCGCCCGGTTGGCGGCGGAAGGTGGGCAAAGGTACATTGGCTGGAAGAGAAAGTCTTTCTTCAGATTTTTTTTTCACAACTCCTTGGACAAACAAAAGGTGTTCGCATATCTTTGCACCGCTTTTTAAGGAAGTACGGTTTGGTAGTTCAGTCGGTTAGAATGCCGCCCTGTCACGGCGGAGGTCGCGGGTTCGAGTCCCGTCCAGACCGCAACCGTAACGCAAGCACTTGGAAACAGGTGCTTGCGTTTTTTTTTCAAATCAATCAAGCAATGACTGCTACCGTTCTTTATTCCGGCCACCTCAACTGTGCGCTCACGCACCTGCTCTCTGGCGTTCAGATCAGCACCGACGCACCGCCCGACAACCAAGGCAAGGGAGAGGCATTCTCGCCTACGGACTTATGCGCCGCGTCACTGGCCGCTTGCGCACTCACGACCATGGCCATTCGCATCCGTGAAAAAAACATCAACATTGACGGAGCCAAGGCAGAGGTCACCAAAGTGATGGCGAGCGACCCGAGGCGCATCGGGCGCATTGAAATCCGGCTGCTCATGCCACCAAACGGGTATTCCGAAGCAGACAAAAAACTGCTGATGACCATTGCCGATACCTGCCCCGTGGCCTTGAGCCTGCACCCTGACTTGGTGCAGGCGGTGGAGTTTGTTTGGTGAAAAAACATTGGGAATAAGTACCGGTACTTATGGCGCATCACCGCGCCAAAACCACCCGCCGCTGGGCCACGGCATCGCCCGCAATGAGCCGAACGAGGTAGGTGCCATCGGCAAAACGCGCCAAGTCAAGTGCATGAGAAAACCGTTCCGCGTGGCCTAATGTCCGTGTTTCCAACACTTGACCGACCGTATTGATCACTTCCACGCGCACGTCAGCAGCCGTTTTCAAATCTACCCTTAGCAAGACCGTCCCGCCTGTAGGGTTGGGCAGGATTTCGAATGCCTGTACCCAAGCGGGGTCGCCGGTACCGACAAGTTTTCCCACCACAATTGCCAAGATAAACGCCCCTGTGCAGCCACTCCGGTCGGAAATAGTTACCGTGTAGGTGCTGCCAGCCAAATCGGCTAAGTCTTTGGCCATTGAACCGTTGTTCCATTGGTACAAGTACTGGGAGGCTTCGTTCAGGTATTCTCCGGAGCCGCCGTCAACTTGCAGGGAAATGGAGCCGTTATTGCCTGGAGGCAGTATTTCCGGCAGCGCCTGAGCCGTTGCGGATATCGGGCTGAGGGGCGGCAGGAGCACTATTTTGCGCGACTGGCCCACAAAAAAACAGCCCCCTGTCGGGTTAATATTGTATACAAACGGCAGCACGTTGGGGTTGATGCGCGTGCCGCCTCCGAGCACCACGGGCGTGAGGTAGTGGATGCCGTAGGGTACGACCGTGTTGTCGTTCGGCAGGTCGGGCGGAGCCACGACTGGCGAAAACGGCGTGCTGAATATCCCCATCACGGGGCCTGGCCAGGTGCCTGCCGACAATGGGCTTTGGCTTATGCACCAAGCCAAGCCGTGTTCGGCGTTCACGGTCGGCAACACAAAAGCAGCGGTGTCCAAGGTCAGGATATCCGACAGGTTTTCGTTGGCGCAGAGAAAACCGTTGTTGTTCACGCCGAATGACCCAACAGCACCGTCGGCGCAGGGCACTACCGCCTGTTGGGCGATCTGGATACAAAACTCACCGACAGCAGCCATGCCCTGGCTTTCGAACCCGTCGAGGAGGAGGTAGTACTGCTGTCCCGGCGTGGTTTCAAGTGTGATGCCTGCCCGCCAATCGGGTATGCCGAAAGCGAAAAGATCGTCATTGCAGGCCACTTCGGTCAAGTCGGAGCAGTTGTCGCCCGCAAAGGCGAGCATTTGAGTATCGCCGAGGTTGCTTTGATTAGAGCCGATGTAGTTGGTGGCGCTGCAAGGCACGGTCTGGATATCGTACGTGCCGCCGTCGCCGACAAATGTGAACCACATCGTATTGTTGAGGATATCGTTGCCGCCCGGCCCGGCCTCGCCCCAGCAGGTCACTTCCGGGTCGTTGACCGATACGGTTGCGGTAGTGTTGTCAAACAGCCCGGTGGTTTGCACAGAATCGGCCGGGTGGCCGAAATATGCGGTGATGTCCACGGCAGTTTCGCAGGAGTCGGGGTTGTACGGGTTTATGGTGTAGAGGTCAAAGTCGTCAATTTTCCAGTGGTACTCGTAGTTTCCGATCCAGCGGAAGCGCAACCACACCTTGGGTTGGTTGTCGGCCTGGCTCAGACTGAGGTCTGTCCAATCGGTAAAAGGCAGGTTGGCGGGCAGGGTATCGAACAGGTTTTGGTAGGTGAAATTGACGCTGTCAGTGCTAACGCCCAATTGCGCAACGGTGCCCTGAGGGTTGAAATAGATGTACTGCGTATAAAACCGCAGCCGCACGCCGGACTTGCCGGTGCAGTTGGCAGGGCGGTTTACATTGGTGAGCCAAACGTCGTGCGGGGTTTGGCCGTTGGCATCCGAGTTGAAAAGAAAATAGCCGTTGGTGGCCGTTGGCGCTGCGAACGCGGGCAAGTCGGGGTCTTGATTTCCGGCGGCGGGATCGTCTGTCCACGTCCAGTAGGAAGGCCCGGCATTGGCACCGGCGTGTTGCCAGTTGGACGTTGCGGTGCCTTCGTCCTCGAATGTTTCTGACCAAAACGTCTGCGCTTTCAAAGAGGGCGCTGCTGCGAGCCATACAAAAAAGAGGCAGGCCAAGAATTTGGCGGGTACCGATACTGTCATGGGCGATGGGTCGAAATGCGTGAACAGGTGAGCCTACCAATCCATATCATCCTCCTCTTTGGGAGCGCTTTTTTTGCCGGGCTTAAGCACCGGGGGCTGCTCGCTTGCCGGGGCATCATCGTCTTTTGCCGGGTCGTCGTCAGCATCCCCAGGATCATCTGCACGGTCCATATCGTCGGCTTCACGGTTTTGAGCCTCCCATTCGGCTTGGCGGCGATCGAATTCCTCGTAGTCGAAGTCGGGCATCAGGTTGGTCTTGACGTGCTCGACCACTTCGTTTAGTGAGGCTACGAAGCGATTGAAATCTTCCTTATACAGAAAAATCTTGTGGCGCTTATAGCCAAAGCCATCCTCGCGGCGGGTGCTTTCGGTGATGGTGATGAAAAAGTCTTCACCGCGTGTTTTACGCACATCTAGAAAATAGGTGCGGCGCTTACCGGCACGGACACGTTTGGAAAACACACTTTCTTCGTTGTCCCGGTCAAAGTCGCCCCCCCGGTCGCGGAATCCGCCGCTGCGGTCGCTGCGGTCGCGAAATCCGCCTTGGTCACGAAATCCGCCCCGGTCGCGGTTGAAGTCACCCCGGTCACGGTTGTCGCTTCGATCCCGATTGAACCCGCCGCGGTCGCGGTTGTCGCCGCTGCTCCGGTTGAAATCGCCGCCGCCTCTCCGCTTGAAATGCCCGTATTCCACTGTCTTGATGTTTTATGAAAAAATGAAAAATATGAATTGGTGCGAGCAAAGGTAGATTTTCCCTCCAAACAACCATCTTTTTTTTACCGGGTGTTTTGGTCGGTCATTCCAAAAGGGAAATTGCTCAAAAATGCCGCCATCCCTGCGCTTGTAACGGGTGTAAATTCCCGCCCTTGGTGTTCAGTTTGATGCCATCGGCGGCATGGAGTATTTCTCCCGCAATGTAGATATCGGGCAGGAAACGCACCTTGTCGGTGTCCTTCGGATCAATGGTGAACAGCAGTTCGTAGTCCTCGCCGCCGTTGAGGGCACAGGTGACCGGGTCGAGTTTGAACTGGAGCGCCATCAGCTGCGCCTCCGGGTGGATAGGCACGCCGCTCTCCTCCAGCAGGGCACCCGTACCGCTTTGTTTGCAAATATGGAACAGCTCGGAGGCCAGCCCGTCGGAGATGTCAATCATGGCCGTGGGCACCAGGTTGTTTTGGCGGAACGCCTCGATCATGTCGCGCCGGGCCTCGGGTTTCAGAAACCGGCCCACGATGTACTTCTGCTCCTCGAAGTTGGGCTGCACCTCGGGATGTTCGGCCCATATCCGTTTTTCGCGCTCCAGCAATTGCAGGCCGAGGTAGGCCGCTCCGAGGTCGCCGGTGATGCAGATCAGGTCGCCGGGCCGGGCACCGCTGCGGTAGGTGAGGCGATTGCGCTCCCCCTGACCGATAGCCGTGATGCTGATGACCATACCACGGGGCGACGAGGTGGTGTCGCCACCCACGAGGTCCACGCCGTAGGCTTCGCAGGCCGCATGGATGCCGGCGTACAAATCTTCAAGCGCCTCTACCGTGTATTTGCTGGAAATGGCGATGGATACCGTAACCTGCCGGGGCACGGCATTCATGGCATAGATGTCAGACAGGTTGACAACTACGGCCTTATAGCCGAGATGCCGTAGCGGGGTGTAGGCCAGATCGAAATGGATGCCCTCCACCAGCATATCGGTGCCTACGACGGTACAAAAAGAGCCGTTGTCCAGCACAGCGGCATCGTCGCCGATGCCTTTCACCGTGGAAGGCTGGGCAATGGGGAAGGCTTTGGTCAGGTGTTCGATGAGGCCGAACTCACCGAGGGTGTTTACGTCAGTCATTTGGGGGCAAATTTACTCGCTACTGCGGTTTCGGTGGGGCTTGGGCGCGGCTATATTTTTTGTAACCGTAAAGGGCAACCGCGCCAATCACCGAAAGAAGAAATTCATTACCGTGTACAATGGTTCGTAAAGACTTAAGCGGCGATTTTGCCGAGATTATATAGGCTTTTGAGTGCCGGATGGTTTTTAGTGATGTTCGGGATATTGGCGAACA
>JBEBHD010000400.1:0-1961 GCA_040080915.1 Saprospiraceae bacterium | reverse complement strand
GGCGTAATAGATAGTGTCACAGTGGGCTTCACAGAGTTTACAAAGATCACTGCGTTCACAAGTTTTTTTTTAGTAACTGGTTAGCAGGTTGTTGCACGATACTCTGGGATACCGCCAGATAGCACGGTTAGAGTTGGTAGTGGTATCTAACAGTTGGTTTGGAGTTTGGCTGCGACAAGTGGGGCGACGAAAAGATTGTAGTGCCAAGCCCATAGTTTGAAATGCAAGTTGAGCATATATTCCTTTTTGGAGAAAGACAAGGTTTTGTGGACCATCCTGCCGAATCGCTGCCGAATGGTGTTGTTCAAACGCTCAATATGGCAAGTTTCACCGGAGCCTTTGCCTATTTTCTGGTGGGTCACTTCGGGGATTCAGTTGTAGGCGGCCCAAAAGTCAGAGAAACTGAAACAGTACAAGTAGGGGGTCAGCAACTTGCGCCACAGTTTTTTGCAGGATGCCATCGAGCCGTCGCCGATGAAGAAAGAAAGTATCTGCTTGGTGCGGCGGCACTGCACGATCCATATGCGCACCTGATTGATTTTCAACCTGATGAAGGTAAAAACCTCGTCAATCTCCAAAGTGTCCTCTGGTTTTGCGGGCTGGATGGTCTCTTTGAAGGGACTCAGAGAGCGGGCTTTTTTTTTAGCCATTTTTGAACTGTCACATGGCTGACTCCAAAAATCCGCGCCGTGGAGCGGGTGCTGTTGCGCTCTTGGTAGGTCTTGGCTACCAGTTCCTGTCTTTCTGGGGTCAACTCCGGGCGCTTGGGCTCTATGACCCGGCAAGCCCCGCAGTCCTTGCACCGGCAGCGCGGCGTGCCAGCACAGTTTTTGCCGAAGCGGATGAGGTTGCTGCTGCCACATTTGGGACACGTTTTGACACTGACAATCATGTTGCCTGAATTTTTCTACAAAGATAAACAACAACTAAAAAATACCACTACCGAAAGTGATTCTTTCTCGTTGAGCCTACTTCGCCCGCATATACACCTCAATCGGCACCCCGGTGAAGTTGAAATTTTTGCGCAACTGGTTTTCGAGGAAGAGCACATAGGACTCGCGCACCCAGTTGGGGTTGTTCACAAAAAACGCGAACGACGGGTAGTGCGTTGGCAACTGGGTAACATACTTGAACTTCGGGTAGCGGCCTTTGACGGACGGCGGCGGCATCTTTTCGATGATGTCCAGCATCAGTTCGTTCAGTTCGGAGGTTTTGATTTTTTGGGTGCGGTTGGCGTACACCTCCATGGCCGCATCCACGGCCTGGAAAATGCGTTGCTTGTCCAAGGCGGAAATGAAGAGCACGGGTATGTCGTCGAACGGTTCGAGGCGTTTTTTTATGGCGGCCTCGTAGTCGCGGGCGGTGTTGGTCACTTTTTCCACGAGGTCCCATTTATTCACGAGGATCACGATGCCCTTGTGGCGTTTTTGGGCCAGGCGCAAAATGTTAAGGTCTTGCGATTCGATGCCCTGTGTCGCGTCCAGCACCAACAGACACACATCAGCCTCTTCCACGGCGCGAATGGCCCGCATGACGGAGTAAAACTCGAGGTCTTCCTCCACCTTGCTTTTTTTGCGAATGCCCGCCGTGTCTATTAGCATGAACTCTCTGCCGAACTTGTTGTACACGCTGTGGATGGGGTCGCGGGTGGTGCCAGCCACGGGGGTCACGATATTGCGCTCTTCGCCCAGCAGGGCGTTGGTCAGGGAGGACTTGCCCACGTTGGGTCGGCCGATGATGGAGAACTTGGGCAGTTCGGTCTCTAATTCAGGTTCGTTGTGAATGTGTTCCACGACGACATCAAGCAGGTCGCCCGTGCCGCTGCCGCTGATGGAGGCAACGAAATGCGTTTCCTCGAAACCGAGGCCCCAGAATTCGTTGGCCTCCATGAGGCTGCGGTGGCTGTCTACCTTGTTGACGACGAGGAAAACCGGCTTGGTGGAGCGGCGCAGCAGCTTGGC
>JBEBHD010000399.1:0-1962 GCA_040080915.1 Saprospiraceae bacterium | reverse complement strand
TTTGCCTGCGGAACCGGCCACTGGACAACAACCCGGCAGAGACACCACCGCGCTGCCGCCGCCCCTGCCGCCCGACACCTTCCCGTTTTTTTACTCGTATGCCCAAAACCACGAGCAGGCCTACCCCGCTGCCGACACCTTGCCAGACAACGATTTTCGGATGTACGACCCGGCTCGCCGCCAACCCATTGACTGGGGCACGCTGGGCAACGTCGGCGCGTCAGCCCGGCCCCTGTTTTTCCAAACCGAGGAGCGCAGCGGCTTTCGGGCCGGGCATCAGGCATACGACCTCTACCGGCTGCGCCCCACCGACCTACAGTTTTACCGAAATACCCGTTCATTCACCGACCTGTTCTACTCCCAAGGCGGCTTTCAAAACGACAATACGCTCCGGGCCAAATTTTCCCGAACGTTTTCCGGCGATCTGAATTTTTCCGTTTTGTACCGCACGTTCAACCACCTCGGCCAGTACCGCTACCAAGCGGCCAAGCATTCAGCACTAACATTTGGCCTGTGGTACCCGACCGGCCCGCGCTATGAGTTTTTCCTTATTTACACCAGCAACACGAGCAAACAACAGGAAAACGGCGGCCTCGCCGACGGGGCTGTTATTGGCGGTGGCGAGTTCAGCGGGCCGATCAACGCCGCTGTGCGCCTGCCCGACGAACAGGCCCTGACCCGGCACGCCAGCTCGTCGCTCTACTTGGCACAACACCTCCGGTTTGCAGGCGACAGCACCCCGGGCAAGCGTGTGCTCCGCGCCTCGCACACCGCCGAGTGGGGCAGCCAAACGTACAAATTTTCTGACCCGGGCAGCAAACCTGAGCTGCCTATGCGCGAGGACACGCTTTTTTTCGACACATTTTTAGTGGACATCCGCGGCATCCGAACTTATTTTGAACTGGATCGGCTGGAAAATACCGTCGTTCTGAACACCTTCAAAAGCAAAAACGCGGGCACCGTGGCCGACAAACTGGCCGTTGGCCTGAATCACTCCCTATTTTTTCTCCGACAGGAACCCCTGCGCGATTCCACGTTTTCCAACCTGTTCCTAACTGGCGAACTGGCCATCACGCCCTCCGACCGGTTTTCGTTTACCGCCTCCGGCAAACTCGGCTTGCTGGCCAATCTTGGCGAGTACCTTGTGCGCGGCGACCTTGAAATCGGCCTCGGCAAGGCCGGAAAACTACGAGCCACCCTGCTCAGTCAGCGCTATCCACCCGACCTGATGCACCAGCGGCTGTTTGTCAGCCAGCGCTTGTTTTGGCAAAACAACTTTGAAAAACCAGTGGAAACCACGCTGTCGGCCACATATTCCCTGCCCGCGCTCGGTTTGGAAGTGACCGGAAAAACCCACTTGGTGAACAACTACCTGTACTACGACCAGCGCGGCCTGGCAGCCCAAACCGGCTCGCCACTGCAAGTGGCCCAGCTGCTGCTGCGCGGAAATTTCCGCCTCGGGCACTTCCGGTTCGACAACACGATAGCGATCCAGCGTTTCAACCGATCCGATGTAGTGCGCCTGCCAGGCTGGTTCACCAAAAACAGCCTGTATTACTCCGGGCCTGTTTTTAAAAAACGGATGCAGCTCGAGATCGGCGCGGACTTCCGGATGAATGCCGACTTTACCCCCGACGGCTACCAGCCCGCCACCGCCCAATTCCACCTGCAGGATACCCTGAGCGCTCTATCGTACCCTTGGCTCGATGTGTTCGCATCACTCAAGGTGGATGCCTTCCGGTGTTTCGTGCGCTACGAAAACCTCGGTACCGTATGGGACGGACAACGGCTTTTTTACCAAACGGCCCGCTACCCGCAGCCCTTCGGGGCACTGCGCTTCGGCATCGGCTGGCGCTTTTTGGACGACAACCGGGAGCGGCCTGCCAATACGCCCGGTGGTAACGCGCCGCCTGCGGGGAGGCAGTGAGAGAGAGAGTGTGTGTGTGAGAGTGAGAGAGTGAG
>JBEBHD010000255.1:0-7620 GCA_040080915.1 Saprospiraceae bacterium | reverse complement strand
GAAGTGGTGGCTGTAACGACGAACTTGACGTGCCGAATTCTCTTGTCTTTCCATGTCTCGTACTGTTTTTAGGTGTCAACCTATTTCAGGACGGGACAGTGGGGGTGAGTGATGTGAGTGATGTGAGTGATGTGAGTGATGTGAGCGGCAAAAGTACAGGGTTGGGCGGCAATTGCAGAAGTGAAACCAAAATTTCGGAAATCGAAACTGACAACTGCCGTTTTCTTTACTCCGCGAATTTGAAAATATTCGTCTTGTACAATTGCCGGTTGGGGACATTCACATCCGGCTGACCGATACAGTACAGCACACCGCTGCGTATCTTGAAGTTTTCGGCAAGAAACGGCACCACAGCGGGGCGGTACGTTTTGCGGGCAAGGCCAGTTTGCAAGTCTATTTCTTTCAAAACAAGATAGCCGCCACTGCTTTGAAACCGCCCGTACGCCCGCTGGAGCACGGCATCCACCAACAGTTCTTTTTTCCATCCGGGTGTACGGTGGTAGGCGAGGGGGATGGAATCACGTCGCCAAGCGGGCGCAACGAGGTGCAGGAGCTTGTCGTTCTGATGATCAAACAAGTACAGCTCCGAACCGACCTTAGCCAATGGAGCGTACAGCGAGTCTCTGGCCAATTGACTAAAAAAACCAATCTCTGTAATCAGCTCGTTGGTTTCGGCCATTTTGGTCAGGTTGTCCGGGTTGATCGCTTGGAACGGGTCGGACAGCGGACTTTTCCCTTCGAATATGTCGTCCTTGTCTACATCGGGGATCGTCCGCATGTACGCCGCCAAAATCCCCCGGTAGCGGCGCAGCAGCTGTGCCTCAGCCACTTCGTCGCGGACGATGGCCAAGAGGTGTGGTTTGTGATCCGGGTCGTAGTAGGTGTACTGCACCGATTGCCGGAACGGCCCGGTCTTGCGGAAAAAATAGTGGGCCTTGTGCTCCAGCACGCAAGGCTCCACGATCCGGTGAAACTCCGCAGCCGGGTACCGCAGAAAGGTGTCGAGCCGCTGGCCAAAGCGGGTAAACTCCCAGGCCCACGTTTCGCCGACAGCATGAAAATCGCCCGTGCAACTTTGATGCAGGCGCTCGGCCTCGCCCGGTAGCTGCAATGAAGCGATGAGGTTCCCATCGTCGTCGGTGAGCCGCAGTATGTGTTTTTTTCCTTCATGGACGAGCAATACCAGGTCGGTCCCGGCAAAAACATAGTCAAGCAGGTTGGTTTTGAAATCCTCTTTAAAAATAGACGTGATGGGTTTGCTCGAAATGGCAACCTCGGGAAGTGATACGGCGCTGGGCAGCAACACAATTTTCAGGTTGATGGTACGCTTTGCCGCCGGTACCGTGTCGAGTGCCACGCGCTGGGCAAAGTATCCGACACAGCGCACAGTAATGCGCCTTGGTTTGCGATACGACTCCAACAGAAACCGTCCGGTACTGCCGGTGATGACTTGTGCGGAGTCGTCCAACTGGATGACAGCGCCGGGCAAGGCTTCGCCAAGTTCGTCTTGCACGATACCCGTGATCGTCCAGCCCAAGTTTTGTCCAAGAAGCGGAAAATAACCCGCAACGAAAATGCAGAAATAGAGGAGCGTTTTCATGGGGCTAAAATTCCGAAAAAGGGCCAAACCTGGGCAAAACCAATTCGTGAACGCTGCGTTTTGGCGTATGGATGCGCAGGTTTCAACCAATAATTTTTTTTCCAAAAAAAATCAGGAAGCGCCGCTAAATTTGTTCCCGCCTTGACAGCACACTTGGCCGCCAAACTATGGAAAATCACATCACAGCGACACGTATCGCCGACATCCTCACCGCCAAAGGCATCACTTTCGAGCACAAGCGTATGTTCGGCGGCGACTGCTTCATGGTGGATGATAAAATGCTCACCGGCACCTACAAAGGCGGTATCATGGCACGTGTGGACCCTGCCGAGGAGGCTGGCCTGACCCAACGGCCCGGCGCTTCGGCCATGATCCACGGCGGCAGGGCCATGCCGGGTTTTTTGATGATTGACCCCGTGGGTTACGAGTCTGACCGCGACCTCGTTTTTTGGGTGGAAAAATGCCTGGAATTCAACCCCAAGGCCAAAGCGAGCAAGAAGAAGTGAGGGTTGCAGTTTTACTGAACAGCGTACCTTTCGGGAAAAATACACCGATGCAAAGAGCGCTTTTTTCCCTTGCCATCGCAAGCATGCTGGCCAGTACACTGGCCATGAGTCGCGGCGGCACAGAACGTAGGGTGCCGGGTCTGGTCACGGTGGAAAAAACCGAAATCGTCTGGGGTTTTTTCGCTCACCGCCGCATCAACCGGCTCGCTGTGCTGACCCTGCCGCCGGAAATGATGGTGTTTTTCAAACCCAACATTGACTGGATTTCCGACCATGCCACCGACCCCGATATGCGCCGCTACGCTACTCCTTGGGAAGGCCCGCGCCACTTCATTGACCTGGATGAGCACGGCAAACCACCCTTCGACGGGCTGCCCCGAACGTTCACGGAGGCGCTTTTGCAATACGCCGACATTTGGGGCACCACCCCTGCGGGCGACACCGTGCTATTGTTCGGCGGAGAGCGCCCCCAGCCTTTAGAGCCGGAAGTCTACTGGCGCGGATACTTTGCCCGTCACATCGCTCCGCTCTTCAACGACCCGGAAAAAAACCTGGACCCGGACACGCTCACGGCCTGTTTGCGCCAAAATGGCGTGGAACCGCCCGCTCTACGCACGGCTTTTTACCGCGAAAGCCTCTCCGCGCACGGTGTCTTGCCCTGGCACCTGCAAAAAATGCAGCGCGACCTGACCGCTGCTTTCCGAAACCGCGATGCCAAACGCATACTCCGCCTTAGTGCCGATATGGGCCATTACATCGGCGATGCGCACGTTCCCCTGCACACCACCAGCAACTACAACGGTCAAAAAACCGGTCAGACGGGCATCCACGCTTTTTGGGAAAGCCGCATTCCTGAACTCTTTGCTGACGAGCAGTACGATTACTTTGTTGGCAAGCCCGACTACATACCCCGCACAACCGATTTTTTCTGGGACATGGTCTTGACCAGCAACTCCATGGTGGACACCGTGCTCGCCATCGAGCGCCAACTGCGCCACACTTTCCCGCAAGACCATCAAATGTGCCCCGATATGCGTGGAAACTCGGTCGTGATTACCCAGTGCCGCGATTTTGCCAACGCCTACCAAACGGCCCTTGACGGCATGGTGGAGCGCCAGTTGCGTGCGGCTATACACGCTGTGGCCTGTGCCTGGTACACCGCCTGGGTGGATGCTGGTCAACCCGACCTCGAAACTATAGGCCAACCCGTCGCCACTGACGAAGAGCGAAAAGAGGAGGAAGCGCTGAAAAAAACACACGGTGAAGGGCGCATTCTGGGCCGGCCGGAGGAGCACTGATATTTCCAACAACCATCCTCTCTCACTCAATCAATCACTCAATCACTCAATGATCAACTCACCTACTTTCCAGTTTTTGGCGGAACTGAAGGAGAACAACAACCGCGACTGGTTCACGGCCAACAAGACCCGCTACGAGTCGGCGCACAAGGAATTTCTTGCCTTTACCGACGCACTCATCGGCGAGATTGCCAAATTCGACCCCGGCATTGCGCACTATGGGGCCAAGGATTGCGTGTTTCGAATTTACCGCGACGTGCGTTTTTCCAAGGATAAATCGCCCTATAAAACCCACTTCGGCGCACACGTTACCCCTGCGCCTAAAAAATCGGAAATCCATACCCGGGCGGGCTACTACCTCCACCTTGAGCCGGGCGACAGTTTTCTTGCCGGCGGTGCCTACGTGCCCGAAAGCGCCTGGCTGAAGGCCATCCGGCAGGAAATTGCTTATTGCACCGACGAGTTTATGGGCATCCTAAACGACAAGGATTTCAAAAAATACTTCGGTGAGATGGAAGGCGAAAAACTCAAGACCTTGCCGAAGGACTATCCCGCTGACCACCCCGCTATTGAGCTGCTGAAGCACAAAAGTTTCCTCGCTACTCACTACTGCACCGACGATCAAGTGCTGTCGGACGGCTTCCTGCGGCATTGCGCGGAGGCGTTCCGGGCGTTGCACCCGTTCGATCGGTTTTTGAACCGGTCAACGGATTGAGGAGGGGAGCGATGTACCCCAAAATACCACATTGGCTTATCAGGCTAAACTGTTACGATTTCGCTGAGAAAAAGTGTAGTCGCCTAAATGCCCGCTGGTGGTGCGGCAGTTTTTTTTGAGGATGGTTACTCGGAGACGGGTCGGAAAAACGCTTGCAACTTTTTGTGTCAAGCCGGGTCGTTTGTGTTTCACAATTTTAACGTTCAACACAACACCCATTTTTATGAAAAATCTTTACACACAGATTGGCTTGGCGGTACTTTTTTTCGCAGCCGCCTGCACACAACAAACTCCCGCTGTCATGGAAAAGCCGTTCGATTTGGAGCCGGTTAAAGCACACATCAACAAGGCGAACGAAACGTACGGCCTGCGGGCTAAAGGCGACCCTGCGTTTTTTGCGTCGGTCTACACGCAAGGGGCTTGGGTCATGCCAGCGGGTGTGCCCAAGATCACCGGCTTGAACAATATCATCGCTTTTTTCAAAGCGCCCGCCGACGCGCCGCCCTTTTCCGTGAAGGTGACGGCGGAAGAAATTTTTGGGAATGCCGACAACGTGATTGAGACGGGCGTGTACGAGCTATTGGACGACGAAGGCACCAGTTTTGAAAAAGGCAAGTTCGTGGTCGTCTGGCGGCAAGAGGGTAACGCTTGGAAAATCCATCGGGAGATTTGGACTGCAGATGCTGCGGGGAACTGACTGCCAGTGAATCACATATTCCTCCGATACTGCCCGCCCACCGCAAACAGCGCATTCGTAACCTGCCCAAGTGAGCACGTTTTCACCGCCTCCATGAGTTCGGCGAATACGTTTTCGTTGCGCACGGCGGCTTTCTGCAGGCGGCGCATCGCATCTTTCGACAGGTGCGCGTTTGCCGCGTGCAGGTTCTGCAATGTCTGGATTTGCGCCTCTTTTTCTTCCTCTGTGGCGCGGATGACCTCCCGGGGCAGGATGGTCGGCGAGCCATCCTTCGAAAGGAAAGTGTTGACCCCGATAAGCGGCAGTTCGCCGGTGTGCTTCAGGGTTTCGTAGTACAGGCTTTCCTCCTGGATTTTGCCGCGCTGGTACATGGTTTCCATCGCCCCCAGCACGCTGCCGCGCTCGGTGATCCGGTCAAATTCCGATAGCACAGCCTCTTCCACCAAGTCGGTCAATTCTTCGATGATGAACGACCCTTGCAGCGGGTTTTCATTCTTCGCCAAGCCCAGTTCTTTGTTGATAATCAACTGGATCGCCATGGCCCGGCGCACCGATTCTTCCGTGGGTGTAGTGATAGCCTCGTCGTATGCATTGGTGTGCAGCGAGTTGCAGTTGTCGTAAATGGCGTACAGCGCCTGCAGGGTAGTGCGGATATCGTTGAAGGCGATTTCCTGGGCGTGCAGGCTGCGGCCGGAGGTTTGGATGTGGTACTTGAGCATCTGGCTGCGTTCGTTCGCGCCGTAGAGCCGCTTCATGGCTTTCGCCCAAATGCGCCGCGCCACGCGCCCAATGACGGCGTACTCCGGGTCAATGCCGTTGGAAAAAAAGAACGAGAGGTTGGGAGCAAAGTCGTCCACGTTCATGCCGCGCGAGCGGTAATATTCCACAAAAGTGAAGCCGTTGCTCAGCGTGAAGGCCAGTTGCGAAATCGGGTTGGCACCCGCTTCGGCGATGTGGTAGCCGGAAATGGACACCGAATAGAAGTTGCGGACTTTGTTCTGGATGAAATATTCCTGCACGTCGCCCATCACCCGCAACGAGAATTCTGTACTAAAAATGCAGGTGTTTTGCGCCTGGTCTTCTTTCAAAATATCGGCCTGTACAGTGCCGCGCACGGCGGAAAGGGCGTAGGCTTTTATTTTCTGATAAACATCGGACGGCAGCACCTCGTCGCCAGTGATACCGAGCAGGAGCAAGCCGAGGCCATTGTGGCCTTCGGGCAACCCAGTGACGGGGTGACTTGAAGTCGCCCCGTCACTCTGGCCATATACTGACTGTGGCAGCCCTCGATCATCGTATTTTTCCTTCAACTTCGCTTCCACCAAGTGCTCCAGCCCATTTTCCCGGATATACTTCTCGCATTGCTGATCAATGGCCGCATTCATAAAAAATGCCGCGATGGTCGCTGCCGGCCCGTTGATGGTCATCGAAACGGAGGTTTTCGGGTCGCAAAGGTCGAAGCCGGAGTACAGTTTTTTGGCATCGTCGAGGCAACAGACCGATACACCGGAGTTGCCGACTTTGCCGTAAATATCAGGCCGGTAGTCAGGGTCTTCTCCATAAAGCGTCACCGAGTCGAAGGCCGTACTGAGGCGTGCAGCGGGCAAGCCGTGGGAAACGTAGTGGAAGCGCTTGTTGGTGCGCTCGGGGCCGCCTTCACCGGCAAACATCCGTGTGGGGTCTTCGCCCTCGCGCTTGAACGGAAACACGCCCGCTGTGTAGGGGAATTCGCCCGGTACGTTTTCTTGCAACGACCAGCGCAGGATTTCTCCCCAATCCTTGCATTTCGGCAACAGCACTTTCGGGATTTTCGTGTGACTGAGGCTCTCCGTGTGGTTTTTTACGCGAATATCTTTTCCCCGGACTTGATAGACGAACTCGTCGGCAGCGTACCGGTTGCGTTTTTCCTCCCAGGTTTCGAGTATTTGGCGGCAAGCGCCATCCATCCCAATGCCCACGTCCTTGAATGTTTTGTCCAAACCGGCCAGCAATTCGGCCTTGTTCGGCAGGTTCGATTTCTCAACGGAGGTCATGGCTTGGCGTAGGGCAAACATTTCCCGTGCCGTATTTTCCTGCTGCCGCACCCACTCGTCGTACTTGCGGTTGTTTTCGGAAATTTCAGACAGGTAGCGGGTGCGCTGCGGCGGAATGATGTAGATTTTTTCAGACATCTCCTCCGTTATGGCAAATTGCGAGCGCAGGCCAGCCCCGCATTTTTCGTTCAGCAGGTCAATGACGCGGCGGTAGAGTTGGTTCACACCGGGATCATTGAACTGGCTGGCGATGCAACCGAACACGGGCATCGTATCCACGGGCTGATCCCAGGCGTTGTGGTTGCGCTGCACTTGTTTGCGCACGTCGCGCAGGGCATCGAGGGCACCGCGTTTGTCGAACTTGTTGATCGCCACCACATCGGCGAAGTCGAGCATATCAATTTTTTCCAGCTGTGTGGCCGCGCCGAACTCGGGGGTCATTATGTACAGCGAGAGGTCGCTGTGGTCAACGATCTCCGTGTCGCTCTGGCCGATGCCACTGGTTTCGAGGATGATGAGGTCATAGCGGGCGGCCTTCAGGATGTCCACCGCTGCATGTACGTACTTGGAAAGTGCGAGGTTTGACTGCCGAGTGGCCAGCGAGCGCATGAACACGCGCGGGTCGTTGATGGCGTTCATGCGGATGCGGTCGCCGAGCAGGGCACCGCCGGTCTTGCGCTTGGAGGGATCTACCGACACGATTGCGATGGATTTACCTTCAAAATCAAGCAAGAAGCGGCGCACTAATTCGTCCACCATGGACGACTTGCC
>JBEBHD010000040.1:0-27066 GCA_040080915.1 Saprospiraceae bacterium | reverse complement strand
ACGGCGAAAATTTCAACGCAGCATGAAGCAAAATTTGCCGCTTGCAGCCCGGCGACTGAAATTTAAACACGCTCTTATACTTCGCACTTCGAGGTTTTACACATGGCTTTCGGCCTAATATTTTGATTAGCAGCGCTCAGTATGACAAAAGCGGCTTCGCACCATGCGGTGCGAGGTATAAAAAAACGCTCCAACACCGTCTGGTCGCCCAAAAACAAAAAGTGCGCCCCTTGAATACCATTTCTCATCGAAAATCGGTCAAAACCTCGGCGTGATGCCGTTTTTTTGCAGCCATATTTTTTCACGCCCCCTTGTTGGGCATTTCACCAAAGTCAAAACGTTTGTCAAGTATGAAAAAAGCACTCTTTTCCACACTCCTCTTGTTCGTTTTCAGCGCCTTTGCCATGGCGCAATCCGCCGATGAGATCATCGCCAAACATATTGCTGCAGTCGGCGGCGACAACTGGAAAAAGGTAGAAGCGGTCAAAATGGAAGCCTCTATTTCCGCCGAAGCCGCAGCCGGAATGGCCATCGGCATGACCATGACAACCATCCGCGACCGGTCCATGCGCATGGACGTATCGGTCATGGGCATGTCCCAAACCTCGGCCATCAACGGCGACAAGGGTTGGGCTACCAACCCCTTCGCGGGCCAAACCGACCCCGAGCCGATGACCGCCGATCAGGTCAAGGCTATGAAATACCAAACCGATATTGACGGCACCGTGATCGGTTATAAAGAAAAAGGCTACACCGTGGAATACATCGGCAAGGAAGACGTGGACGGCACCGAGGCCCACAAGATCAAGGTCAACAAGGGCGGCAAAAAAGTCGAGTATATCCTGTACGACCCAACCAACTATTACGAGATCAAAAACGTGCAAGTGGAAGAAGTGGACGGCAAAGAAGTGGAAACCACGACCGTCTTCTCCAACTTCAAAGCCGTGGAGGGCATTATGATGCCCCACACCATGCAGCAGGTAAACCCGATGATGGGCAATACAACCATCAACATCACGTCCGTAACCGTAAACCCGCTCGTGGACTTGAAGATTTTCGATATGCCAACGAAGTGAATGATGAATGATGAGTGATGAATAGCCCGACATGACAGCGCAAAAGCGTCACGTCGGGCTATTCATCATTCATCATTCATCATTCATCATTCATCATTCATCACTAATTTCCTCTCTTTGCCGCAGACAAAAACAACGCATGAAGCACGTTTTTCCCCTCCTACTTTCCCTCTCTGTTTTCTCCTCCGTTTCCGCCCAGAGCAAGCTGACCTCTGCTACTTTCGGTGCCATCGAAGCCCGCAACATCGGCCCGGCGGTCATGAGTGGGCGCATCACCGCCATCGAGGGCATAAATAACAACCCAAAAGTGCTGTACGTCGGCACGGCAGGCGGCGGAATATGGAAAACCACCACTGCGGGGACAACGTTTGAACCAATTTTCGACAAGCACCCACAGTCCATTGGTGCTTTGGCGGTTGACCAGTCCAAACCCGACGTAGTGTGGGCGGGCACCGGAGAAAGCAACATGCGAAACAGTGTGGCCATCGGCCTCGGCATTTACCGCACCACCGATGGCGGACGCAACTGGAGCCGGATGGGCCTCGAAAAAAGCGAGCATATTTCTAAAATCATCATCCACCCCTCCGAGCCGAACACCGTGTTCGTGGCTGTGCCCGGCCCGTTGTGGAGCGACAGCCCCGACCGCGGCCTGTACAAAACCACCGATGGCGGCAAGACGTGGGAAAAAATCCTGTACACCGACGAAAAAACCGGTTGCGCCGACATCATCATGGACCCGCGCAACCCCAACGTATTGCTCGCTTCCATGTGGCAGTTTCGGCGCACGCCGTACTCGTTTGTATCCGGCGGAGCGGGTAGTGCCCTGCATAAAAGCACCGACGGCGGCAAAACCTGGCGCAAAATCACCAACGGCCTGCCCACCGGTACATTCGGTCGCATCGCCCTGGCACTGGCACCAAGTGCACCCGACAACATGTTCGCCATCGTCGAGAGCGAAAACACCAGCCTGCTCATTTCCGCCGACGGCGGCGAATCGTGGAAACACCAAAGCGCCACGTCCAATGTGACTGCCCGCCCGTTTTACTTCAGTACCCTCGCTGTGGACCCCAAAGACCCCAAACGCGTGTACCGACCGGCTTTTTCGCTGTCCATAAGCAGTGATGGCGGCTACTCGTTTGCCGACGGCGACGGCGGCGGCTGGGTACACTCCGACCACCACGCCCTTTGGATCAACCCCAACAGTACCAACCACCTGTACCTCGGCACCGACGGGGGCGTGTACATGAGCCTCGACCAAGGCGTGTCCTGGACACACCTAAAAAACCTTCCCGTGTCACAGTTTTACCAAGTGGCCGCCGACGATCAGGCTCCGTACAACGTGTACGGCGGTTTGCAGGACAACGGCTCTTGGCGCGGCCCTTCGCAGAGTAGGGGTGGCATCGAAAACCGCGACTGGGAATCGCTCAACGGCGGCGACGGCTTCTGGGTACAACCCGACGCGCAAGACCCAAACATAGTGTTCGCCGAAAGTCAGGGCGGCAACCTGAACCGCGTTAACCTGAAAACCGGCCAAAACAAATTCATCCAGCCCCAGGAAAAACAAGGCGACCCCAAGTACCGCTGGAACTGGAACACGCCCGTGGTGAAAAGCCGGGCCAACCCCAATGCGCTGTATTGCGGTGCACAGTTTTTGTTCAAAACCACCGACCGTGGCAATTCCTGGACCCGCATTTCGCCCGACCTGACCACCAACGACACCGTCAAACAACAACAGTACGCCAGCGGCGGACTCACATTGGACAACTCCTCCGCTGAAAATCACTGCACGATCTACTCCATCGGCCCGTCGCCGTTGGACGAAAACCTGCTCTTTGTGGGCACCGACGACGGCAATATTCAGGTCAGCCGCGACGGCGGCAAAAACTGGTCGCTCATTTCCCAAAACATCGCCGGTGTGCCCAAGGGGGCCTGGGTGAGCCGCGTGACACCGAGCCGCCATGACCGCAACCGCGCTTTCGCCACGTTCGACAACCACGCTTACGGAGATATGCGCACCTACGCCGCCCGCACTGACGACGGCGGCAAGACCTGGGCACTCATCAGCAAAAGTGAAGTGCTGCAAGGCTACGCACACGTCATCATTGAAGACTTGGAAAACCCCGACCTGCTTTTCCTCGGTACCGAGTTTGGCCTATACATCAGCAACGACGGCGGCCAAAACTGGGTGCTGTACAAAGCCGCTTTCCCCGAGTACGTGGCCGTGCGCGACCTGTACATCCACCCGCGCACCAACGACCTTGTGGCAGCCACTCACGGGCGTGGTATTTTCATCGTGGACGACATTTCACCGTTCCGCCGCCTCACGTCCGACCTGCTGCAGCGCGATGCCGTGCTGTTGCCCACGCGCCCTGTACCCGTCACTACGGGCCACTATGGGCAGGGCTTTCCGAACACTGATGCTTACACTGGCCCCAACAGTTCGGAAAACGCCACCGTCCAGTATTTTCTGAAAGACCGTCTGAACACGGGCGACGCGACGATTGAAATTTACGACCCTGCCGGCAAAAAAGTGGCCACCCTTCCGGCCACCAAACGCAAGGGAATCAACGTCGTGCGCTGGGACATGCGCACAGCCCCGCCCAAGGCAGCAAAAGGTGTACTCGTGCGCGGCGAACCCGGTGCGTACGCCGGTTTCTTTGGCCAATTGGCCCTGCCCGGCACCTACGAGGTACGGCTCAAGGCGGGCAATTTTTCGGACAAAGGCACGCTACAACTCGTACCCGACCCCGTACAACCCGACCTTGACTACGCCAAACGGCACGCCATTTCCACCGAATTGTTCGGGCTTGTGGAAGACCTCGGACTGCTCGTGGCCCAGGTGCAGAGCGTCAAGGACAGTGCCGACCGCCGCTCTACCGTGGTGAAAGACAAAACACTGAAAACTAAACTGACCCAGTACGCGGCCAATCTGGAGACGTTCCGAAAAACACTTACGGAAACCATCGAGTCCAAGGGCATCTCCGGCGAGCAGCAGTTGCGTGCCCGGCTGGGGCGGCTGTACCTGTTCACGGAAGTGTCGGACGACTTGCCCACCACGTCCGTGATGGACCGCAAAGAGGCTATCCGCGAAGAACTGCGGCAGGCCCGTACCAAGGCCGACGTTTTTTTTGGGAAAGACTTGGTCGTGCTTAACGCCGGTTTGCGCAAGGAAAAACTGACCGAAATCGCGGTGCTGGACAAGGCCGGTTTCGAGCGGGGGCACGAACTCGGGGGGAAGGCACCCGCGGGCGGTTTTCGCTTGGAAGGGGTGCTGCGCGCGATTCGGCTGTAAAAGAAGATGATTGATAGGAACGGTGTCAAAATTGCGCCTTGGCATTTTGGCACCGTTCCTTATTCGATTTGGCCTATAATTTTTTCTGTAAGGGTTTTGAAATCGAGGTATGATCGTTGTACCGCCTGGTAATGCGCACCGATAGCGCCGTCTGCTGGTTTGAGCAGGAAAATAGGCTTCCGGGCTTCCATTGCCATAGGCACCAAGCTGTGGTAATGCTTGAGCAAAGCAAGGCAGTTGGTGTCGGTTTCCACGGTTTTTCCAGATTGAGGGGTAGTTTTTAGGACATATTCTTCGAAGTCTGCCGGGATACGGTTGGCCCACTTCAGGTACGACTGTACCGGGCGGCTTTCCTTGATGCCATGCTGCATGACCACATAGCCTAAAGGAGAGACCGAGCCATCCGGCAAGGCAAAATCCAACGACCCGCTTCGGTTGCGCCTGTCTTGCCACTCCATCTTCCAAGTACCCAACCGATTGCCCAAATTTCGCAAGCCTTGCAAGGAAAAAAGAGGAGATAATTCGAAAGGCGGCCTCGTCTCCGTCTACACATTTGCTCCAGTTGGCGCTTAGTTTATCCTCAAACAGCGACAGTTCCAAGTCACCAGCCAACGGGCCAATATTTGGAGTAATGTCGTGTATTTTTACGCGCTCGATATCGCCGATACCGCGATCAAGTGGTTTGATACCGGACAACAGGGTTTCCCGGTTTTGCTCTACGCTATAGATTCGTTCCAGTTCATCGTCCGGTAGAAACATGGATGTGAGGTTGGCCTGTGGGTCCAAATCCACTGCCAAACACCTTCTGCCCTGCTCGGCGAGCATGTAAGCAAAGTGGTATACCAAGGTCGTTTTCCCCACACCACCTTTGTTGTTGAAAAAGATTATCGTTTTCATGCTCTTTTGAAAATTCTTGCCAAGAAAGATGTTGCTTGGTCTTTTATGAACTCTGGCGGTAGGCTTCCGTTTTTCTCCAGTGCGGCCATGGCCGCTTTTACGCCTACATTAAAGGCGTTGATGAAGCCAAGGTTCTTAACCGCCTCAGCAACGTACTGCTTTGACAAGGCAAGGCATCAAAAGTGCGTGCAAAAGCGGATCGTTTCTCGCTCAAGATGCGCTCTTCTGCTTCGTTGGCAGTGCCACGGCGCGGGCCTACACGAATGCAAACTTTTCCATTGTACCGCACAGGAGGCAAAAAATGTGGTTGCACCTCCACCACAGCAACTTCGCCGTCAGGGAATACAAACTTCTCCACGGTAAGCGCAGGCGGCGGCACGATCCGTCCATCGTTTCGAAAACCCGACAACGTCTGCAATAGCTGCTCGCTCACCTGCATCCCGCAACGTGAGCCGTCATCGTTGGCCCCTACAACCAAATAGCCCGGCAAGTTGTGGTTGGGCAAATCATTCGCAAAGGCGCAAATCGCTTCTCCAAATTTGTCTGTTTTTGTGGCCGATATGGTTTTTTCTACCCGGTCGGTTTCAAGGTCTGACAAAAGCCGTTGCAATTCGGGTTGCAAAATCATAACTATAGTTTGTGGTGTGTCCTTTTGGGGCCTTGAGGAAGACCTAAGGTATGACACATTGTTGGTTGGATAACCTTGTGTTTCTTCAAATTGCCCGACTTTATTCACCTTTGCACCAGTTCAGCACCTGCACGAAAAATATTGCCCGACCCCACCAAACGCCCACCCAAACCTCGAAAATCAACAACAGCCAACCGTCATCCCATGCCCACACCGCGCCGCCCCTTGATCCGCCGAAACGAGTCCGTCTGGCTCGAAGGCCCCAAAAGCCGAACCTACGAACTGGGTTTTATCTTTCGCGTGTTCTGGGAGTTTGTCCGGGGCATACGCGCCCTGCATTTTATGGGGCCTGCAGTTACAGTGTTCGGTTCGGCGCGATTCAAGGAGGGGCACCGCTATTACGAACTGGCCCGCCAGGTGAGTGCCCGCATCGCCGCCGACATGGGCTTGGTGATCATGACCGGCGGAGGGCCGGGCATCATGGAAGCAGCCAACCGAGGCGCACGCGAGGCGGGCGGCCAGTCGGTGGGCTGCAACATCATCCTGCCGCACGAACAAAAGGAAAATCCTTATCTCGACAAGTTCGTACACTTCCGCTACTTCTTCATCCGTAAGGTGTTGCTGGTCAAGTATTCCTATGCCTTCGTCATCCTGCCCGGTGGCTTTGGCACCATGGACGAGTTTTTCGAAACCCTCACGCTCATCCAAACCCGGAAAATTCAAGACTTTCCGATGGTGGTCATGGGCACTGATTTTTACAAACAATTGCGGAAATTCCTTGATGACATGGTGGAACAGGGCACTATTTCGCCCGAAGACCTCGACCTGATCCTGTTCACCGACGACCCGGAAGAGGCCGTCACGCATATCCGCAAGTACCTTTTCGACAATTTCCGTATCGTGAAAAGAAAGCCGTCGTGGTGGTTGTTTGAAAAACGGTAGGCCCGTTTTTTATTGAGTGATTGAGTGATTGATTTTACCCTGTGAGGGGGACACAATCACTCAATCACCCAATCACTCAATGGTAAAGGGCCAAGTAGCGGGCAATGTACTTTCCGATGATGTCGAATTCGATATTCACCGTATCGCCTGGAGATAGGGAGTGGAAGTTGGTGTGCTCCCAGGTGTAGGGAATGATGGCCACCGAAAACTGGTCATCTCGCGGTTCCACCACGGTCAGGCTCACGCCGTTGAGGCATACGGAACCTTTGTCCACCAGCAAGTGCTCCGGTGTGGGCAGGTAACGGAACGTACACCGCCAAGAACCGCCGGTTTCCAGCACCTCAACGCAGGTAGCCACCGTGTCCACGTGCCCCTGCACGATATGCCCGTCCAATCGGCCGCCCAAGGGCAGGCAGCGTTCGAGGTTGACCAAGGTGCCTTCGCGCCAGTTGCCGAGGTTGGTGCGACGCAGGGTTTCATCCACAGCGGTCACCACATGGCATGCTTGGTCAAAAGCGACCACCGTCAGGCACGCACCATTGTGGCTCACGCTCTGATCCACCCGCAACGCGCCGCTGACAGGGCTGGCAAGGGTGAAATGCACGTTCGAGCGATCCCGCTCCATCTTCTGGACAACGCCAAGGGCTTCGATGATACCAGTGAACATGAAATGAAGGGTTTGAGGGTTTCTGGTTGGGCTTCACGTTTGTCATTCCGCAGGAATCCGTCCGCATCACGGCGGGAAGCCACGCTTGGCTTGTCACTTCCAAATAGTCTTTTCCTTAACGTCACGGCGTTTTCCGGGCAGGTCGGGCGCTTCGTGCCAGCCGAGGTAGAAGAAACCCAAGCAGCGTTCGTTGGGGGCTAGATTGAGAAACTCATCGGCCTCGAGCGCGGCCTTAGGTGTGCTCCAGTAGCAGCCGAGATGGAGCGCTGTGCAGGTCAGCCACATGTTTTGAACAGCCATAGCCACGGCGGCGATTTCCTCAAATTCCGGCACGCTCTGCTGCGGGTCGCGGTGCAGCACGATGGCGACAGCGGCTCCTGCCCGACGCGGGTTTTGGCCCTGTTTCTGCATTGTTTCTTCAGAAAACGCTTGCGGCGGCGTGTTTTTTTTGTACGAGTCGGATAAGTACGCGCCCAGCGCGTCGCGGCTTTCGGGGCTGTGAAAAACCTGAAAACGCCACGGCTCGGTCAGCCGGTGCGTGGGTGCCCAGTTAGCGTTTTCCAACAACTGTTCAATGAGTGCTCGCTCGACGGGCTTGCCCGGAACGTAAAACTTGGGAGAAATGGCTCGGCGGCGGCGAATGAGTTCGGTGATGTCCATCGTGTGGTTTTGTGTTCAGCGTAATGCACCGCAGAGACGCGGAGTGATAAAAAAACGCCGCGTCTCTGCGGTAAAAAATCAACGCCGCACGACAAAAGCCTTGGTCACCTGCTGGCCGTCGGCTCGAATGTTCAGCCAGTACAACCCGTCGGGAAATGTGCCGGTTTGCAGGATTTGCCGATGGTCACCTGCTTCGGCGGTTCGGGCGGGCAGCGCTGCCACGGTTTGGCCGAGCGGGTTGAGCACCGACATGGAAAGTCGTGCGGGTGTGGGCAGGACAAAATCCACCGTAATTTGTTCACTGGCGGGGTTGGGAAAAAGTTGCACGTCGAGTGTTTCTGCTTCCGGTTCCGTGGCCGCCACGGCGATTCCTACACCAAAACCCTGATCATCGTAGGCCCGAAACGTGCCGCCGGACACGATGGGCGTGAACGGGTCGTTGAGGTTGTACAGGCGGTAGTAGCCGTTGCCGTATTCGCAGCACATACCATCGCCGAATGCATCCACGAAATGGATGGAGTAGCAACCCGGCCCCGGAAGGGTGAGCGTGTCACGGATGGTCATGTTGTTGCCGTATGCACCGGGGCCGTTTTCGATGCCGATAAACTTGTTGCCACCATTGGGGCCGACGGCCTGGTTGCCGCCCGATTCGAGCACCTTGCCCGCGTCGTCGCGCAGTTCCCAGTAGGTTTCGACACCGTACTGATCGGTCCGAAGCTTGAGCAAAATCTTTTGCGTACCAAAGTTTGGGGCTCCCGAAAACTGCTCTGTGCGGACATTGTTAGCGGGGTCGTCGTCTGTGGGTGAGTAATTTATGTAGGTGAGCCGGGTTTCGAGCGTGCCGGCTGTGCTGACCGGAAGTTGGTCAAATTCGATGGGCACTTCGCCGTACAGGCCGAGGTTACCGGCCCACGAGATGGTCTGCACGGTCGTGTTGTTCCATTTTAAGGCCACGGTCGCTTGGGTCAGCGCTTGGCTGCCGAGGTTGATGAGGGTAAATGCGGGCTTGGCGTTCAGTGTTTCGCACACTTCGCGCAATGGAGTTCCGGCGGTAAAATCGAAGATACCCGCGTTGGTCTGACCCGCAGCCACCGGGCAGGTTTGTGCCTGCTCCCATAGGTCAGCGGCACTCCATTGACCCGCCTCGTACACTTTCCGGTTGGGGCAAATGACGAAGATGGACGGAAAGTATTTGATCTGAAACAGGGCGGCGAGGGAGTCGTTGTTGATGATCGGAAATGGTGTGCCCGACACCCAATTGCCGGGGCTGTAGCTGTTGCAGCCAGTATTGCCGTACAGGCAGTTGACATTGGTTTCGGGGTCGCCTTCCACGAACAAAACTACCGCCTTCCCATTGCCCGCAGGACCGTGCTGGCTGTAAAAATTGTGCATGGCGTGGCCGTTGTGGTAAGCCCAACAGGGCGGGCACCAGGTGGCTGAAATTTCCAGCACTACGATTTTCCCCTTCGCAAGTAGGTCGTACAAGTGCCAAGTCTGACCGTTCAGGTCCTTGGCCATGAAATCCGGCGCAACGGAGCCTGACGGAAGTTGTGCTCGGAGGGTGATCGTTGCCGTCAGCAGAAGGGCGATTGCCCAGTGTTTTCTCATCATTTTTGCTATTGGCGTACAACTTGGCAAAAATTTCCAAGTGCGAAACAAAATTAGGACAGGAGTTCCGGCTGGCTTGCCTACCTTTGTTTAATTATTACACAACTTGCTAAAAACAGACACTTGCTCATGAATCGTCTCTTTACTGCCTTGTTCCTTTGCCTTGGTTTTTCCGCCTTTGTTTCCGCCCAAAGTTCCTTCAGCGTGAGCGAAACCGAAGTATGGGAAATCGTTCCGCTCAATGCTACAGACGTGGAAGGCCATTTCACCATTACCAACACCACCAACACCACCCAAACCATCCGCTGGACGCGTACCGAGGTGAACATAACCCCCGGTTGCGAGACCCAGGTGTGCGATATCAATCTGTGTTACCTCCCTTTCGTGAGTACCCGTACGTTCGACCTGCCGGCTAATGCGACCGGCAATATCATCATGCACTTTTTGAACCCCGACTCTATCGTGGGCGCTTCCGGCGTGATCCGCCTGAAAATGACCAACGAAAACATACCCGCCGACTCCGCGACGGTTACGTTCCTGTTCACGCCCTCCACCTCCGGCACAGACAGCCCGCTGCCGCTCGCCAACGTGAAGGTGTACCCGAATCCGACTACGGACTATTTCCTGCTGGAAAACGCCGATGCCGTGCAGCGCATTCGCCTGTTCTCCCTTGATAGCCGCGAGGTGGCCAATTTCACCGCCAACCCCGCCGAGCGCTACTCCCTCGCCAGCCAGCCCTCCGGCACCTATATTTTGGTGTTGGAAGACGAACAAGGCCGAGCGTTCCAAGCGGCAGAGTTAGTCAAAAAATAAGCCTACCCGTACAGTTCGTACAAAATTTGATCGCGGCCGTAGCCCATCTGCATCAGCAGGTTGGCTACGGCTTCGTCTATCATATTGCCCCATCCACAGAGGTAAAAAACCACGTCGGGGCGCGTGGCGGCGTATTCGCTCCGGTAAATTTGGTGGACGTAGCCTTTGTGCCCGCCCCAATCGGGCTGGCGGGACAGTGCAACGTCGTACCGAAAGCCGGGCATCATGCGGGCGAGTTCCTCCAATTCTGCGCGGTACAGGATGTCGGCCTCGGTGCGGGTACCAAAAATGAGGTGGATGTTGCGGTGCGGGCGGCCCGTGTGCCACAGGTCACGCAGCATGCTGCGAAACGGTGCTACGCCCGTACCCGTGCAGATGAGCACCAAGTCTTTTTCTATTTTTTCGGGTAAACAAAACGTGCCTTCAGGGCCTTTCCAGCGCAGGAGGCTGCCCACCTGCACGTCGTCGAACAGGTAGCGCGTGGCCAGTCCGTCGGGTGCCCGTACGATGCAGAGTTCCACCAAGTTGGGGTCGTCGCCGGGCGCGTTGGCGATGGAGTAACTGCGCCAGCGTTGGAGGCGCTTTTCGCCCACGGGCAGGTCGAGGGTGATGAACTGCCCGGCGCGGAAGTCGGGGCGCGGCGCGTCGGGCGTTTCTAACCAAAAACGGCGCACTGTTGGGCTGGCCTGCTCGATGCAGGCGATGGTGCTGGTGTACCAGGTGGTCATGGTGGAGGTGGTTGGGCGTTCAGGCCACGGCGTAGCCGCCCGTTTGGCGTACCTCCGGCGACACGAAACCGAGCACGATGTCCGATTTGGGAATGCCCGCGTCCACCAAGCGGCCAGCGATGTCAATGTCCGTGCGGTCTTCGTGTACCCACACTTTGCCGTCCATGATCTGAAGGTGAAACATGATGCCGTGTTTGTACTTGTAACCAGACCAACCTACCCACATCAGCACATATTCGTCCTTGTCGCGGTCAACGATTATATGCGGTTTGGCACCTGGTTGACTGGCGAGAGCACTTTGGGCGCGGCCGTTCATATACTCTTCGATAATGGCCCTGTACCGGTTTAACTTATCCATTCGACAATCGTTTTTGTGTGAATATCCGCCAAAATGAACTTCAGTTGAAACTGTCTGATTCGGCGTTGAATAAAACTCAATTCGCTTATTCGTTCCCAGCCTTCCACTGAAACAGCCAAATATAGCTCCATGTTGAAACCTTCTTCGTCCAAAGCCGCCCGGTAATTCAGAAACTGCCCAAGAGCTTCATGAAAAGCGTACAAAATTGACAGGCCCGTGAAGGATTTGATTTCGATGGCGGCAATACGGACAACACCGCCATCCGACATTTTTTTCTCTGCGGCCAAATCAATGTCGAAATACGTGTCGTCCCCAGTGAGGTCAACCGTGAACGGATCGCGCACCACAGTCCAACCATCGTTTTCCAAGGCTTCACGGACGGCGTTGTGAATTAGGTCTTTTGCCATTTTGTTCGGTTGTCTTGTGCCTCGAAACTCTGCTCCGGGGGGCTTTAGATTGCCGGGGGAGCGCTGCAGGGCACCCTCAATCTGCTTTGACCACAGTTCCGCCCCACTTGGCAAAATATTTCAAATGGGGCGGAAATTGTGGCTTACCTTCAGTTGAGGGTAATACTACAGATTTGATTCAACAATCGGGGCAAGCAGTTTGATAGCTGTTTTAACAATCGGCCATACTTTTTCAAGCACAGCAAGTGCTTTTTCAAATATCTCAAGTCGTTCTTTCCAATCTCGGCGTTTACTTGTTTTTTTTGAACTCATTTGGTTTTTTTAAAGGTTTTTATGGTTGGAAGCATTGTCGCTTCTTTGATATAATATAGACTAATTTTCTTAATTACACAAACATATATTGTTAATATCTGGTTAATGTAAAATTAATTATATTTTGACGGCCTGCCGCAACTTGATTTTTCTTGCCCAATGTAATTTGACCTTATGGCCATAAAACTCACAAATTTCTAATGTCTACTTCGATAATCCGGGCCTCCTCGGCTGCTTCCAGAATGGCCAGTTGGATGACTTCGACATATCGGGCAAGTGTTTTGTAGCGGTTGTCAAAGGTTCGTACGACCACCAATTTGATGGGGTTTTTATCCAAATTCTGTTGGTTCTGCAAATTTTTGTCAGCCGTCAGCAGGTACTCAAATCCCTCATTCAGCATAAGCCGAAGCAGTTCACCATTCTTTTTTTCTGCCCAGCCCAAATCGTGAACCGAAATCACCTCCAAGTCACCTGAAAAGAGGAGAGCAAGCGGACGTGGTAGATTCTCGTCAAGCAATACTTTCTTCATAAGATGAGAAGGCGTAGTGTTGTTCCAAAAGAGCCAGCAACTGTATGACCTGATCCCGCCGAACCGAGGGAAAATCATGGAGAAACTCTTCAATAGTGTCTCCGTTGCGGATGTAGTCGAACAAGATTTTGATTGGCACTCGTGTCTTGGCAAATACCGGCGTTCCGCTCTGCACTTCGGGCGAGATGGTAATAAGATCGGAAATCATATCGCTTCGATTTTTGTGAAGGATGGCTTTTTTCAAGTTCGTTCAAAAATTTCGCCCCCAAAGATACGCCCAAAGCCCGCAACCCGCAAAACCTCGCTGGCACAGGAAAGGCTGGACTTTTTTCACTCTGCCTCCCCCATTTTCGGCTCCATCCCCCCCAGCGCCAGCAAATGCATCCGCGCTTTTTCCAACCCAAAATGGTACGCCCAGGGCGGCCCGTCGCACCAGGCGTGGCGGTAGGCGCGGCTGGCGGCTTCGGTGGCGGCAGCAGTGTTGCCAGCATCGCTTTCGATCTGACTAAGCACGTTTTGCGCGTCGGCCAGCACCAACGGGTAGGGGCCGTGTTCGGCGGCTTCCCACAGGTCGCCCAAATGTTCGCGGGCCTTGGCCAGATCGCCCTGCCGACGGGCCAGTTCGGCCAGGGCTGCCAGGGCGGGCAGCTCCTCTTCCACAAAATTGATAGCGCGGGCGCGGGAAAGCGCGTGGTAGAGGCGCTCCTCGGCGGTAGTGGAGTCGCCGAGAGCGAGGGCCGTTTGGCCCTGAAGCCGGGCCGCGCGGATGAAGTCACGCTCGTGTTTGTGAACGGCAGCCAACTCCCAGGAAAGATCGGCGTGCTGTTTTGCGGCAGGCAGTTCTTGGGCTAAGAGGGCGCATTCGGCCATATTGGCCAACACAAAACATTCGCTCTGCTGGTCGTGGTTGTCCGATGCCAAGGTCAGGGATTGGGTCAGACACGTATTGGCGTCTTCATAATTGCCCGCCACGGCCAGCGCCAGCCCCTGCCATTCAAGGGCCACTTTTTGCAAAAACCACAACCGGTCCACTTGGGAAAATTTTTCGAACACTTGGCTCGAACGGGCCGCCGCCTGTTCCGACTCTTTCAGTTTCCCGATAAACCGCAAGGCGTTCGACAGGTTGTACAGCCCGATGCCGTGGTATTTTTTGTCTTTTTGGCCCTCGGCCAATTCGATGAATTTTTGAAAATACGGAATGCTCTCCTGCACCCTGCCCACCAATTTTAGCGCCAGCGCCAGGTCGTTGAAAAACAAAAACTCGGCTTCGATCTGACTGCTGTTGGCCAGTTCCTGCAACAGTTCGAGCCGCAACTGCCCCAGCCCGAAGCGGTGCATCATGGCCTTGTTGATGTTTTTCCGAAAAACCTGGTACGCATCCCGGTAGCGCTGCAAACCCACGAGGGTGTAGTACAATTCGATATCGGGAGTCAGGTCGTTCAGGTCGTACACGTCCGACCATTTTTTCACCTTGGGCACCGCTTCGAAATAGCTTCGCAAGGCAGAATAGATGGCCAGGCGCTCCTCTTCGGGCACCTCGGACCAGACAAGGCCGCGCACCACCGGGTGCAGGTCGTAGCGGTTGGCACGGCGGTCCCAACCCACGAGGCCGCGGTCTTCGAGGTGGTTGAGCAACGTGTCGAGGTCTTCATCCCCCGCACAAGGCTTGCCAGCCCCGATGAGCAAGGCGCAAAGCGCGTCGTACTGCGCTGGCATGCGAAAAGCCGCGATGGTGCGCAGGGCCGCACGCTCGGTGGCGCTCAACCCCTCCATGGCATGCAGCAGGATGTAGTTTTTCAATTGCCCAAGCGGCAGGGAAAACGGGTCAAAATCAGGCTTGGCCGCCTGCCAGCGGTGAAAATCGCCGGGAGCGGGTCGCCAACGGGCTACCTCGCCAGCCAGCGCCTGCAGCAGCAACGGGTGGCTCTGAAATGTGTGAAAGAGCGGCAACAGGTCCTCTGGTTTGCCGCTGATACCGAAATGCTGCCAGAGCGCGAGCGCATCATCGTCGCTCAGACCTTGCAGGCGCATACTGCCACAGCCGGGCAACGGGTCGCCGTTCACCTGCTGCAAATCAAACGGAAACAGGCGGCTGCTCACCAAAACCCGGCTTGCCCCCAATTGCGTCAGTTGTTTCAAAAAACGCCCGGCACGCGGCTCGGCGGTCTTGCGCAGGCGGTGCTCGTCGGCAAACGCGCCCGGCACGCCGGCAGCCGGGGCCAAAGAACTGGCGGCTTGTCTGTCGAAGTCGTCGTCGGTCAGGTGCGCCGCGTCCATACGGGCATAAGCAGCGAGGATACGCTCCAGCCCATCAAGCACGAAGAGATACGGTTCTCGGTCGAGGATTTGCAGTAAGGCGTTTTCCCGGTCGGTCGGCGGCAACATGCGCACCGCCTCGGGCGTGCTGTGGCTGACGTACGCCAAGGCACGGATCACAAAATTTTCAAAGTGGGCATCGCTTTCGTAAAAACTCCACCAAAAGCGGCCCGACAGATCAGGCCGGGCGTGCGGCGCAGTACGCGAAAACCACTCCCAGGTGAGGGCGCTCTTGCCCATGCCGCCGATAGCCACCACGTTGAAAACCCGCACCGTGGCCAGCTCGTTTTTGCCCGCCACCCACTCGGTCAGCCGGTCCAGTTCGGATTGCCGCCCCACAAATCCCGCCGCTTGCGACAGCGTGTACGGGTGTGCCACATACGGCTCCGGCGGCAAAGTCATCGGATTGGTATGCTGGAACGGTACCGCAGCCGTGGCCGGTTGTTGCTCAGCCCATTTTGCTTTTTGCTGCGACAGCGCCTGCACGGCGTGCGCGCGCAGGTCTTCGGGCGAGGCGAAAAACGCGGCCACGCGTTCGTTACCAATGCGCTTTTTGAGGGCTTCCAATTTTTCAGCGCCGGGACCGGTTTCCACGTCCGACTTTTTCACCGGGTGGTCGTCGTGCATAAAAAACACGAGCCGTGGGATGCCACGCGCGGTGGCGCGGTGGTACTCCATTTCGGTGATGGATATACCCGTCGGGTTGTCGTAGTCGGGCACAAAACCGTACCGGAACGCGAAGATGCCGATGTACACGTCGGCCTCGTCCACAAGCCGGAGCGATACCTCCACGGCGGTCGCGTCCTCGGCGCTGAGATTTTCCATCATCTGCTCCGCAAAAACACCCATGCGGTGGCACGCCTCCTCCACCTGCTTGCGGTGCTCGGGCAGGTCGCGGGCGGTGCTGCTGATCATGGCTTTTTTGACCTCGGTGGACATGGCGGGCGCTGTTTGTGGGCGTGTTCAGACCCCGGTGAGAGTAATAAAACACAGAGTTGCACAGAGAAACACAGAAGTTTGATTTTCACTAATTTATTTTCTGGCACCTATTTAGCACCTGTATACGACGGCCCTAACCGTAAAGTTTTTTACCACAGATTTTCACAGATTCACACAGATTTTTCCTTGTCCGTTTTAAAATCTGCGTGAATCTGTGAAAATCTGTGGTGACAATTGTTTGCATCAGGAGGTACAAAATAGTTACATTTTCTGTGGTTCTCTGTGAAGCACTCTGTGTTAAAAAAACATCTCGGAAGGCATGACTCATCTCTCTGAACACGCTCCAGGTTGTCGGCGGATTATCAGTTTGATCCCTCCAGATTTCGGTCTGAAGGATCAATGCCCTCCTCGGGCAATAACTCAATGGGTGTCACGGGCGGCGGTGTTGTCGGTTGCGTTGTCGTTGCCGAAGGGGTAGTCACGGCCGGTGCCGGCGTTACCACGGGTGCTGTTGTGGTTGTTGCCGAGGTAGACGGAGGCGTTGCTGCGGGAGCTGTTGCCGTTATTGCCACGGGAGTAGTCGGAGGCGTTGCCGGTGTGGGTGTCGGCTGACTGGCCGATGGGGCCGCTGGCTGCACACCGTATTTTTTCAGGTATTCCTGCACGGCGCTTTGGATGTCTTCTGATGTAGCAGCTTTGTCCTTTTGGCGGGTTACTTCGGCCCATTTGTTGTTTTCGTTGGCCATGATGCCTTCGGCTTGCGTCATCAACTGAGCGTATGCGCTTTCAGCAGAAAGACCTGTATACGCGCCGCCGCGGGCCATGAAAAAGGAAAACTCCTGGCGCAATTTCTCCGCCGTCATGCGATAGTCAATGTAATGTTCCTGACTCTTGTACAGGGAGTTGAGGCCCTCCATGATTGCGATAGCCACGCCGGCTGTGCCCACAACGATTTTGACAATCAGATCGAAAGTAGGGTCGGGTTTGCCGTCGCGGAAGGTCAAGCCAATGAGGCCGACCAAAAACGGAATGGAGGCCGAAAGGATGATGACCCACCGGCGCGAGCCTTCCCATTTCCGTTTGAAATAACCGCTTTTTTTGTCGTACCACGTGATCTGGTCGCCGAGGCGGTTGATCAAATAATTGCCAAAATGCGGCGGCGCGTCCTTGGTGTCGGTCAGGTAGTCGCGCAGCATTTTGATGGGGTCGTACCCACCTGAGCTGCTTGCCGGAGTTTGGGATGTGGGCGTAACGGTCGAGTTGGCCATGGTTTTGTAGATGATATGGTGAACGAATTCGGCGAAGACCTTCCAGGTTTTTGAAACCTGGAAGGTCTATTTCAGGCCGAAAAGGTAGCAATTTTATTTTCCCGCAATACCCAAATAATACACCGTGAAGCCTTTCCGGCGATCGTTGCCCCCTTCTGGTTCGTACAATATCTGGATGGAATTGCTGCCGGGGCGCAGCCATTCCCGCTGGATGGGCAGCACGGTTTCTTCCGCGTCAAGGCCCTGGTTTACGGGCAATCGCACGGCATTTTGGCCGTTGAGCAGCACGAGCCCCTCCAAGTTGGTATCCACGCCTCGGGCCCGCACGGTCAGTTCGATCTGGCTACTGGCAAACAGCGCCTCGGGCAGGGTGAGGTGGTACTCCTTGGACTCGATCTTGTTGTCCACACAGCCCAGTTCCACCACCAGATTCTGGCGCTCGGGCTTGGGTTTGGAATGATCCCAACCAAAAACCATCATGCTGCCTTTGGGCGTGGCCTCGGCGTAGTAGTGCATATTTTGGTACACCCACAGCAGGGCACGTTCGTCGGTGAACACGTTTTCTAAGTAATAATCCGCCAACAGCCAGCCACGCGGTGCCTGCTGCACGGTGCGCACGAGGTCCTCGAACGAAGCCGCGCTGGGGCCGCCCGCCGGGTTGGGTACATTCAGTTTGTAGCGTTTTTCAGCGTTGTCGTAATACGCCTGCCGGAACCACAACACCGAGTCTTGGTTCAGGTAGTACGACGCTGCGGTGGGCACGGTTGCCATAACCACATCGCCGGGTTGGCGGTTTTTGGTCACAAAGTCGCAGGCCTCTTTCCAGTCCGTGAACGACCAGTTGACGACGCGGTCATCCACCACATTGCCCTCTAATTTGCGCGCCAGCGCCATGTCGGCCACCGACGACCAGCGGGTGTTCACCAACAGCAACACAAACGGCAGGGCCAACGCGGCAACCGGCATGTCGGGCCAGGCCTTGCTTCGCAAATACTGCCAGGCGGCGTAAAAAAATACGCCCGCCGAGATCAGCAGGTACGGGTAGGCGAAGATCAGGTAGCGCCGCAAAAACGGCTCCCGAAACACAAAACAAAGCAGCAAAAACGGCACAACAAAACTGCATGCCAGCCACAGTCCCGCCTTCGGGCGCACCCGAAAAGCCACCACCAAGCCCAACAGTGCGGGCACGTACAGCAGCCGCAAGTCGTACAGCAGCAGGCTGTTGTACAGGTTGAACGCCTCCAGCGGCTTGGCTGATGTGAGTGCCGACAGCCGCCCCCAGTCTGGTATGGCCCATTCGGCGATGTTAGACAACAACAACGGCTCCAACGCTTTTTTCAGGGCTGCGCCCAACGGGGGCACAAACACCGCCAGCAGTAAAGGCAGGGTGAGTCCCGTGAGCCATGCGAATTTGACGCGTTCGGCCCGGTCGCCGCCTTCCCTGTAGGTCCCCGCGAGCCGCACGAGCGCGTACACGCCAACCGTAAAGGCGAAGAAAAATGTCAACTGGTGCGACAGAAACGCCAGCAGGCCCATCACCGGCAGTAGCAGCAGGTGTTTTTTGGAAATACCTGCCCGCGCCAGCCGATCGGTGGCGTTCGAATCGGGTTTAGCCTCCAGCGCGAGCAAAAAGACCAGTCCGAGAAGTAGGTAAAAAACAGCCAACGGTGCGTAGTTGCGGCACATTCGAGACCAGAATATCAGGTACAGCGACAGCGCCGCACCACTCGCCGCAAACAGCCCAACGTACCGATTGAACAGCCGCGTGCCGACACGGTAAACAACATAGATAAGCGCCACACCCAACAATACGCTGGGAAACCTAGCCCAAAATACGCCGGAACCGAATAGTGCAAAACCCGGCAACATGGCCATCGTGAGCAGGATACCGTTGTTGTCGTCGGTAAGCAACGGGCCGCCGGACTCGATGAAATCTTTGGCTCGCAGTACATGAACATACTCGTCCACCCACAGGCTGAGGGCCGACAGATTCAGGACGCGCACCAAAAAACCGCCGACGAGCAGCGCCAGCAGTACACGCGGCACCCAGCGTGTGGCGAGAGCGGCGTAGTCTGTGGGCGCGGTTTCGGGCTTTATCCTGGCAGGTTTGGCTGCCACAGGTTTGGTGTGGGCGGGTTTGGGTTCCGGTCGGCGGTGCTTGTTTTTGTGTGCCATGTTTTTTGAAAAGCAGATGCGTGCGCAAGTATCGGAAAAACGGCGGCTTCTTCGGCTCTCGTTGGTGAAATCCGTGTGTTTTTCAAGCAGATTTGGCAATTACAGGATCATAACCGAAAAAAAGCCGGATATTTTTGGGATCATAATCGACAAAATGCCAGGCTTGAAAAAACAGTACACCCATGTTTATCAACCGAAGTTCGCAACGCCATCGTTGGCGATTTCCGCCCTTTGGAACTGCGAAACGACATCGGCGGGCTTTGGGAGAACTTTCTCGGCAGCGAGCGGCTCAAGCGAAACGCTTACCACAGTTTTTACGGCAACACCTACTTCTGGCAGACGGTGAAGCAGCAAGAAGTGGATTACATCGAAGACTACGATGGCCAATTACACGCTTACGAGTTCAAGTGGAATGCAGGGAAAAATGCCCGGCTACCAGCGCCGTTCTTGCAAGCCTACCCCGGCTCACCGTTTCAAGTCATAAACCCGGAAAACTATCAGGCGTTTTTGGCACCATAAAAACGGCAAAAAAACCCGCCCGCCGTCCCGCCACACGAACCTACCTTTGCCGCGTGAGCAACATCGGACACCTCCTCGAACGCTACCGCGAACACCCTGCCACGGCACAACTGGTTCAAACCCTTCGCGAACCCCGCACCCGCGTCCAACTCGCGGGTCTCACCGGTGCGCAGTTGGCTTTTGCTCTGGCTGCTACCATTTCCCGCCCCGCCCTGTTCATCGCAGAAAGCAAAGAAGAAGCGGCTTACCTGCTGAACGACCTGCAGGGCATCCTTGGCGAGCAGGCAGTCCATTTTTTCCCCGACAGTTTCAAACGCCCGGCGTTTTTTGACGACCTGAACCCAACCCAGATTTTGCAGCGCTCTGAAACAATCAACAAGGTGACCGCCCCCGGCGCAGCGGCGTATGTAGTGGTAACCTACCCGGAGGCGCTTTTTGAAAAAGTAGTGTCGCCCGATGTGCTGGCCCAAAGCCGCATTGAGGTAACTACTGGCGAAAAACTCGATATGGATTTCGCTATTCAGGTACTGGTGGAATACGGTTTTGAGCGCACGGATTTTGTTTACGAACCCGGCCAGTTCAGCATCCGTGGCGGTATCGTGGACTTGTTTTCGTATGGCAACGAATTCCCGTACCGGATCGAACTGTTCGACGACGAGGTGGAGAGCATCCGCACCTTCGACCCGCTCACACAATTGTCCAAACAAACCATCGGCAGCGTGCGCATCGTGCCCAACCTGAACACCCGCTTCCGGCAAGACCAAAAGGTGGCCCTGTTTCGCGTACTACCCGAGGGAGCGGTCATTTGGGTGAGGGACTTCCAGTTCCTGCTCGACCGGCTGCAGTACTGTTTTGAAAAGGCCGAACTGTTTGCGTCCAAGATCAGCGCTCTGGATACCGCCGAACTGCGCGAGGTATTCCGTGACCGCGCGTTCGTGTACCCCGCCGATGTAGTGGACGATGTGCGCGAACACCCGTTGGTTTTTTTGGGGAAGCCGGGAGACGGGGTGCTGGCGATGGTGGGGCAGTGAGAAGAAGCGTATAATTTTAACCTCAGACCGGTTTGTGCCGGAGCTTTCGCGTAGGTTTGTAAAAAATATAGCCGCACAACATGAGCACTCAATTCAAACAATATCTTGAAGATGCATTTCCACGGATATGGATTGATTCGTCATGGCGAACACCGTTTGATTACTCTGACTGAACGAAGTAGTACGGATAGCGCAGGTATTGCCCGATGCCTTGGGCTAAAAGCGGAGTCAAAAGTTGATCTTGATAAAGTGCTCAAAACGCTTGAAGCAAAAATATCAAGCAGTACACTCTTGCGCATCGCTTAAATAAGAGCGTGTCACCCTCTTTCTCGACTTGCCAACCAACCCGCCGACGTGATGAACGAGACTTGTGCGAGTCCCCACAGGTTTTATTGGGCCATTTTTTTAACAAAACCTAAACAAGATGTAAACAATACGCCCCGGTGAAGCACAGTTTTTAGGGCCTTACTGACGCAAACCGTTCAACCTTTTTTCAAACACCCACTTGCTTATGCGGATTTGATGGACACTTTTTAAAACACTTTCTGTTCATCACATAAATATCCCGGTCATGCGTACCCGCATCAGCATCCCGTCAACCGCCGCCTTCTTGGCCATCTTCTTGTTTGTATCCTGCCAAAAAGAAGAGTTTCTCCCCGAAGCAATTTTTTCCGAACAAGAATTGGCCGAACTGATCAGTCAAACCTGTCTCACCCAGGACCCCGCCGATCTCGATTACGTTGAAACGAGCCTCGGTGCCGAAGACCGCGCCACTGGTTTAAAAAATAAATTTTGGACTCCCGGACAAACGCTTCGCGTACGCTTCCTTAGCGGAAGCACCGCCCTTCAAACCAAGGTCATGGGCTACGCCAAGCAGTGGGAAAGTTTTGCCAATATCAAGTTCGTACAGGTAGCCAGCGGCACTTCCGAAATTCGCATCGGCTTCGACAACGCCGGCCACTGGTCGTATGTGGGCAAGGACAACCTGAGCATTTCTCAGAGCCAAAAAACGATGAACCTGCAATTCGGTGCCAATACCACCGAAAACGAAATTCGGACTACCACCCTGCACGAGTTTGGCCACGCACTCGGGTTGGGCCATGAACACCAAAACCCGGTGGCCAATATCCAATGGAAAACGGCCGCCGTGTACGCCTACTACGCACAAATGGGCTGGTCACAACAGCAGGTAAACCAGCAAGTTCTGACCAAATACCAAGGCGTACAGGTACACCACACCACGCACGATTCCAAGTCCATCATGCAGTACCCGGTGCCAGCATCGCTCACCCTGAACAACGTGGGCATACCCTGGAACACCCAACTTTCGGCCACCGACAAGGATTTCATTGGCAAGATGTACTCCTCGGTGCGTATCCGGGTGCGGCACGCGGCCACTACCACCAGCCCGATCACCTTCGCGCTCAACGGCGTGCAGTACACGCTGGCAAAAGGCGAATCCGTCATGGCTGCTGCCAAAACTACCGGCAACCAGCTCGGTATCTGGGAGTGCGTAGGCTCCAATTGCGTATGGGACAACGCCTACGCCCCCCTGCCAACCAAAAATTACCGCATCACCAATGTGGGCACCACGGGGAATATGACTTTGGTGAGCGAGTGAGAGAGTGAGAGGGTGAGAGGGTGAGCAGGGTGAGAGAGTGAGAGGGTGAGAGGGTGAGAGGGTGAGAGAGTGAGAGGGTGAGAGAGTGAGAGAGTGAGAGGGTTGTCGAAAAAAAAGAGGCCCACAGCAGTTTTTTCAAACCGCCGTGGGCCTCTTTTTTTGGTAAGCCCGTTGTGACACGCTTAGGCCTATTCGCTCTTGGCCTCGCCAATAGTAGTATCCGCATCGGCCTCGTCGGCAGTTTCTGCTACGGCTTCGGCGGCAGTTTCCGCATCGGCAGCATCGTCGGAGATTTCCGCATCGGCAGTATCGTCGGCGATTTCCGCATCAGCAGCCTCGGCAGCGATTTCTGCTGCGGCCTCTACTTGAGGTTCAGCAACAGGTTCAGCAACAGGTTCAGCAACGATTGCTGCAACGACGGGTTCCGGCTGCTGCACGGCGCGGATGGCGGCATCTCCCGTGATTTCCGTCACCACATCAAACTTGACGGTGGCCATCACCTCCGGGTGGAATTTCACTTGAGCCTCGTACGAGCCGAGTTCTTTCACTTCGTCGGGCATTTCCACGATGCGTTTTTCAATGGTAAGCCCGACTTGTTCGCGGATGGTGTCCACCAGGTTTTGGGCGGTCACGGAACCAAAAAGGCGGCCGCTGTCGCCAGCCTTGGCCACAATCTGGAGCGTTTTGGCGGCCAGTTTGGCGGCGTATTCGCGGTAAGTGCCCACCATGGCGGACTCTTTTTTATCGGCCTGTTTTTTCAGGCCCTCCAAGCGGGCTTTGTTGACTTTGTTGGCCACGATTGCCAACCCGCGCGGGATGAGGAAGTTGCGGCCATAACCGTCCTTTACCTTGACGATGTCGTGCTTGGAGCCAACTTTTTCGATATGTTCGAGGAGAATGATGTCCATCTCGTATTGAAAATTTAATGTTGAAAAAAATGAAAGGCACGGTTGGGGCTTTGCGGCCCGCCGGACGAAAATTACTTGAGCAAGTCGGCCACAAACGGCAGCATGCCCAAGTGGCGGGCGCGTTTGACGGCGGTGGCCACACGGCGCTGGAACTTGAGGCTGTTACCTGTGATGCGGCGGGGCAGCAGTTTGCCCTGCTCGTTGATGAACTGGATCAGAAAGTCCGGGTCTTTGTAGTCAATGTGCTTGATCCCGAACTTGCGGAAACGGCAGTATTTTTTTTGATTCAGCCCGATTTTCGGATTGCTGAGGAATTTTACGTCTTCTCTCGAAGCAGCCATATTGTTGTAAAAAATTGAATGTGAACGAATGGTGGTTTAACGCGGGGTGGCATTTATACCTCGGCTATCGCCTCTACAACCTCGGGAACGTCGAGGTCAACTACGGCGGGCGGTGCTACGGGGGCCTCGGCAGCGGGTGCCGTAGCACTTACTTTTTTCCGCTTGCCGATCCGACCATTGCGTTTGTCATCGTTGTACTTGATGCCGTACTTGTCGAGCCGAACGGTGAGGAAGCGCAGCAGTTTTTCATTGCGCTTGAGGCCAAGCTCGAATTTGACTAACCAATCGGCTTCGGTACAACCGAACTCCACACAGTAATAAACACCGCTGGAACGCCGGTTGATCGGGTAGGCCAATTGCTTGAGGCCCATTTCGTCCACGGCCACGATGGTGGCACCGTAGTTTTTGAGTTCGTTCAGGATGTGGTCTGCTGTCGATTTGACTTCATCGCCCGACAGCACTGGATCTACGATGAAGGTGACTTCGTAATGTCTCATTTTCAAATACTTGAGTGTAAATTAATGAACGTTTGCTAAAAGCGGGTGCGAAGGTAGGCCTTTGCCCCGGAAATGCCAAGCGTGCTCGAATATTTTCACCGCAGGCTATTTGGTAAACAAAATACCTTTCAGGTCCTGCAAGCGCATCTCGGTGGGATCGAAGCTACCATGTTCCAGAAACAGCCGAGCAGTCAGTTTCTTGCCACGCAGTTCTATCGCTTCGCCGCCCTTGGGTATGACAAAGTAGTCTTCCCCCTTGGCACCGTCGAGCCAAACTCGCATGGTTGGCTCTAAACTGAACGAATCAGCCACCGTTTCGCCCTCGTACACGAACAAGAATTTACGATCGTCGGAAAACCCGACAAGAGCTTCCTCCAAACGGTTTCCTATGTGGTCGCCATCATGGAACTCGAACTCATAGAAGGTGCGAAAACCGCTGATGTCGCCATTTTCCGACTGCTTGGGAGAAACAATATGTATGGGTTTCGGTTGGCTAAGGGCCATATTTATGGGCACCGCATTCAGCCAACGGGCAATATTGGTGGCCCGCTCGTGCTGTCCATGCTTAGTGGTATCCTTGGTTACCATTTGCAGTGGCACCGGAAACCAACCCTCGATCCGACTCAGCGCATTTTGCTCGCTCAAAAAAATCAGGCACGAGTGGATACGCTCGGCTTCGTCGGCAGGCACGGCATCGCCGCCCGGCTGAAGCGCGCCGTTTGCGAAGCGTTTGTTTTTTTCGAGCAAGTCGTGCAGGATGGCAGTTTGGTTGCGCTGCGACACGTTGAACGCGCTGAACGGCCCTACCACGGCCACCAACACGAACAACCCCAGCGAGATAGGCACAAACTTGATGTTGTCGGTTTTTGACCACAAAAAATACGCGCACATGACTAACAGCCACACGCCCGCGTGGGCTACCAAATAGCGCTCCGGCGTGATGCCATAGTCTACAATCCGCCGCCCGATGCCCACGAACAACAGCCCCACCATTGGCAACAACACCCACCAAAACCACTTACGGTAGGCGTGTACGGCCTTGGATTCGGTTTGCTCCGGCAGCAGGTAGTTGATCAGGTAGGTGAAAATGCCCGCCACCGAAAAGCCCAGCACCAACGACGACACCCAGCCCTGTGGCAGCTCCCACGAGGCGGCTATTTTGATGGAATAGGCGTACAGAATGAGGAAATACAGGCCCGTGATCGGGATTAGGATGTACTGGCAGAGGTTTTTAAAAACGAAATTGTAGCCGCGCTCGCCCTCGTCGAAGTCGAACCTCCGGGGAAAATGGTGGAGGAAAAACGTGGTTTGGAATACCCCGGCGAGCAGCACGAACAGGTAGCCGTACATTTTTCCGCTGATGTGCAGATCGAACAGTTCGTTCACTGCCAGCAGCGCCAGCGCCAGCCCGCCGAACAGGATGAGCGTGTAAGCGCCCCCGACCACGAAATTGGCGAACAACTGTTTGTTGTACTCCCAAAAATCGGCCACAGAACGGCTGTTCAGGTACGGTGCCACCGCTACCAACAGGTGCGCAACGGCCAAGAGGCCGAGGTGGCGCGGTGCGTCCACTTGATCAAAACCCGGCGCGTCCATGTCCAGCAAGAAATAGTAGCCCGTGAGGTAGGCCAACCCGGCGGCCTGGATACCCCAAGTTCGCCAACGGCTCCAACCTCCAGCCTCGGCCAGGACGGCCAGCCCGGTACACAACGACAGTCCGAGCAGAGCCGTGAGCCATAGCTTCGCAAAACCATCGCTGTCACTGCCAAAATAGATAGCGGCCATAGCGCTCAGCGTGCCCGCGACGGCGCTCAGCATGGCAGCGGGGAAACGGACACAAACCTCCGCGAAGGCTTGGGCGAGAAAGGAAAGAGAAGGAAGTTTCATTATGTGCGGAAGGTTTGCCAAACGGATATTGATACTTTTGCGGGCTAAAGATCATTCGTTATGCAGAAATTATTGGCCTTGTGCGGGTTTATTCTCTTCGCCCTGCCCGGTTTGGCCGGGCAAAATGCCGATACGCTCGCTTTCCCGGCTTCTTGGGCCGGCACCTGGCACGGTACGCTCGATATTTTCAGCGCTGTCGGCAAAAAACAGTCCGTGCCCATGTGGGTCGAAATCCAGCCGATAGACACCTCCACCACCGGGCGCTACACCTTCGGCTTGGTGTACGGCTCCAAACAGCAGGACTGGCGTCCGTACGAACTCGTGCCCGTGCAGCCGACCACCGGCCTGTGGAAGGTGGACGAGAAAAACGGCATCGTCATGGAGAGTTACCTGTATGGGCCTAAATTGCTGTGCTGGTTCACGGTACAGGTCAACCGTGTGCTGTGTACCTACGAAAAACGCGGCGACGAAATGATCTTTGAAGTTTGCTCCGGCATGGAGGCACCCGTCAGCATCACCGGCAATGGCACCCACAACGGCGAAACCATTCCCGAAGTAAAAACCTTCCCGTTCAGCGTGTTCCAGCGCGCCGTTTTGAAAAAACAAGGGCCATGACGAAAAAACGCACCATACCGACACCGCCCCCC
>JBEBHD010000254.1:0-7651 GCA_040080915.1 Saprospiraceae bacterium | reverse complement strand
GCTCCGAACCTATCCGCTTCCGACAGCGCCCGGTTTGTGGAGTCCAAACAACGCTGGACGGACATCTTGGCCCGAAACGACTCCTTAAAAACACAGGCCACTTTGGTGCGCAACATTTCTTTTGATGCGGGCATTCAGTTGGAATACGCTGAAACCAACGACACCAGCGTAACTACATCCACCCAAGAACTGACGAACAGCGAGGAAAGCGCCGCAACCCACTTCGGTTACGAATTCAATAAGAATGGTTTGAAAGCTACAGTGAAATTTGTGGCATCTACCAGTAAAGGGGACGGAGAAGCGGATGGCAACGAAGACGCGCTGACCACAGGCTATGTCTTGAAAGACAACGATATCGGTGATGCATTCACGGTAGATGTGGCCATGGACTCGGTATACAAAACACCAGTTTTCCGAGTGAAGTCGGGACAATCGTCCTGTCCCTGGGAACCGGGTACGGCCCACCGAGAAGGCAACAGCCTGGAGTTTCGCGACGGCAGTGGTGCCTTGGCCGTAAACGTGCCCGCGCACGAACCGGCGGTGTTCAAGTTTTATTTCGGCAATACCAGCGCGAGCAACGAAACCATGACATATGCTTTCACCGCCGGGCCGGAAAGCAATCCCCACGGCGCCAAACTATCGGTGAACGGCTCGCCGATGGACGCGCCGATCTTCTATGCTATTCCGTGGGGCACATCCATCCCGGTAACCGTCACTATGGAACGCGGCCCGGAAGAGTATGAATACGACAGCCTCGAATTGGTGCTCTATTCGCTTTGCGAGGACATCCGTGCCAACGCGCTCGGTATTTTGCCCGACGACGACACTATTCTCTATTCCGCGCAGTATGTCAGTGCCCACTTCATCCGCCCGTGCAGCGAGGTGGATATCAACGTGCCGGAGCAGAATTTTGTCGTGCTGAACAACGACCCGATCCAGCCGGGAACACTCCGGCGCATCACCGTTTCCGGCTACGATTTGAGCAATTCAGACTTCCAACTCGTGCGCGTGCAGTACCGCCGTACTGACGGTGACGGGGCCTGGATTAACATCACAGGGCCTGGAGGGGCGCACGAACGCTACAACCCGAACTGGTCGGGCTTCGAGGCATTACCCGACCCAAAGCCCCCCATATTGGAGGACGATTTTACCCAGTATTTCTGGGAAACCGCTGGCTTGAGTGACGGTGCCTACGAAATTCACGCTTGGGCGGTATGCACCGGCGATGCCACCGACAAGCCTGGTTTTTCCGAGATCATCAAAGGCCGTATTGACCGCGAGCCGCCGAGCCTGGTGGGCGTGCCGCAACCCTCCGATGGGGTGTACCACGTGGGCGACGAGGTTTCCTTTACGTTCAACCAGCACATCAACTGCGACAAACTGATTCCCGCCGACATCACCCAACCCAACAACGTGGGCCTGTACGACGCGACGACCGGGCAGTTGATTGATATCGCCGTCACCTGTTTTGAAAACAAGATCGTGCTCGATCCAACCTTCCAAAACCAGTTTTACGAAAACAAAATCCTGCGCGCCGAACTGCACCACATCGAAGACCTGACGGGCAACAAACGGACCCTCCTCGAGTGGGAATTCTACGTGGATCGGAACGAACTGGCCTGGCTGACCGACAGCGTTGGCATGACGAAATTTGAGGACGAAAACAAAACCGTGGTGGCCAATATCCACAACCGTGGTGGTTCCCCCGTTCCGTTCACGATCGAACATATCCCCGATTGGGTACACGTGGTGCCCGACCGTGGCACATTGGCGGCCAATGAAATACGCCCGATCAGTTTCACGGTGGATTCTTCCCTGGCATTCGGTAACTGGTCGGATTCCATCGTCCTGCACACTGAAACTGGCCAAAATCCATTTTTCATGGGCGGCGACGAAGGCTTGCCCATCGGCGTGCGCGTGGTATGCCGACCGCCCTACGGTTTTGTGAACGCCAATTTGTTTGAAAACACGATGAGTATGGTGCTCCAGGTCAATATTGAGGGCGAACTTTCCTCCGACCCGGAGGACATGGTGGCGGCGTACCTCAACGACGAACTGCGCGGCCGCGCCAATGTGCAGTTCGTGCCGTTGCTGAACAAGTATTTGGCCTACCTGACCGTATACGGCGATCCCGACGACCTGCTGGACTCCATCCGACTCGAAGTGTGGGATGCCTCCGAGTGCCAGCGTTACGGTTTCGCGCAGGAAGGATTCACCTTCCAGCCCGACAATATCATCGGCACGCCGAACAGCCCGCAAGTGGTACACACGGGTGGTTTGTTGCTGCGCGAGGTGCCGTTCAACTACGGCTGGAACTGGGTGTCGTTCAATCTCGCCTTCCCCGACAACAGCCTGAATGCAGCCTTGGTCACCCTGCACCACCCCGACAACGACCTGATCCGCAGCCAAGGGCCGTTCTCCATTTACAGCGGAGGTAGTTGGGTGGGTGCTCTGGCCAACCTGAACAATACCGGCATGTACATTTACCGCGCCGACCAGTCCGACACCCTGCGCATGCTCGGCACGCCAATAGACCCGGCCTCCTTGCCCATACCGCTCACAGCAGGCTGGAACTGGATCGGTTATGTGCCGAACTACTCGCTGCCTATTGACGATGCCATGGCTACAGTGCCCGCCCAGCCCGGAGATATCATCAAAAGTCAGGTCTCGTTCGCTCAGTACAGCGAGGTGACTGACGGCCCGAACACGTATTTCCGCTGGATCGGTAACCTGAAATATATGACCCCGCCGAACGGGTACCAGATCAAACTGGCCAATGCCGGCTCGCTGACCTATCCGCCGCCGCCCAATCCGCTTGCGGAAACGCCCGTACAGTCCCGTGGTGAAAACCCTCAACAGGCCGCCGCGAACTACTGGAATGTGGATCCGTCGCAGTTCGAGCACAGCAGTACGCTCATCGGCATGCTCCGCGCCAACGGGCAAAACAGTACCAATAACCACATGGAATTGGGAGCTTTTGTGGGCACCCAGGTACGCGGCTCGGCGCAGGCAATTTATATTCAGCCGATCAACGCATACCTGTTTTTCCTGACCATGTACGCCAATCAGGCAGGCGAACTGATGACCTTCAAACTGTACAACGATTCCACGCAGCAAGAGCAAAACTTGGTGCAAACGATGTACTTCTCGCCCAACCAGCACCAGGGCAGCATCGAAAACCCGGTGCCGTTTGATCTGCCGAGCAGCAGCGCGGGCGAGCAGTCGGGACTCGACCTCTCCTTTGATGTGCAGCCAAACCCGTTCAGCAGCGAGGCAACATTGCGTTTTTTCCTGCCCAAGGCCGAGGATGTGACCCTGACCGTGGCCGATGCGCGTGGGCGCGAAATTTTGCGCCAGCAAATAAACGGCCAAGCGGGGGTCAACACCTTGGAGTGGAACGGCCGCTCCAGCGCTGGCGAATGGCTGAGCTCGGGCGTGTACATGGTGCAGTTGCGGACTCAAGCGGGAGGTGTGAGCCGGAAGGTGGTGGTGCAACGGGTGCCGTGAGGTAGAAAAGTGACATGCGGAAGAGGAGGCCTGCCAAAAACGCGAAGCGGAAGCCGACGATAAAAAACGCTGCGACGAAGAATCTGCCTGGAATTCAGGCCTAACCGACATGGTAGTGGTGCAAGGCGGCACCTTCAAAATGGGCGTGTGCTGGTGGATTAAACCTTCCCAATCCGCCCCAACGGCACCGTCTCGACCGGCTGGTACACCAACGGTACGTCCTCCACGACCACATCGCTCTTATCCAAACCGAACGCTTTTTCGTCCGAGGTGCCGAGCCTTTTCAGCAGAAAATAGCCGTTGAGCAGTACGCCGTCGCGCAGGGTGAACTCGTTTTCGGCAGAAAGGAATTTTTCCAACACGACAAACTTGAAGTCCGGTTCGGGATTGTACCGTGTGGAGCCGTCCGGTCGGATGTGCAGGTTGAGCTCTTGGCGAGAAACCAGTTCCTGCACGATTTTTTTGAAATACAGTTCCGTGCGCGGCTGTACCCGGAATCCGATATTGATGTCCACCCGGATGACCTTGTCGTCCAAGAGTTCGTGTACCCGATATTCCAGCGTGTACGGGTCGTCGGTGCGGTTGAGGTGCAAAAACCAGTACACGTCAGCGCGTTTTGGTTTTTTGGAAAAAATGGAGCGCACGATTTTTTCCTCGATGTGCTCCGGGTTGTTGGCCTTGGTGAGGTAGATAAGATGGGTCGAAAACTTGGGGATTTCCTGGTCGCCGCTCAGGCTGTCGAGCAGGGTGGTGTAGTTGCGCAGTTCTACAAACCGAACGAAGCGGTTGTTGATTTTTCGGGCGAAGTACCAGATGTACATCACCGAGAAGAAGCCGAGGCCCATGAACACGGCAAAAGAACCGCCGTGGTGGAATTTCTGCAAATTGGCGATCAGGAAACTGATTTCTATGGTTCCGAACAAAAGGAGCAGCCCCGATACCCAAGGTGCGTTCCATTTTTTCACAAAAAGCAGGTAGTACGAAAGCAACACGGTGGTCATCATCATGGTGACGGTGATGGAAAAACCGTATGCGGCCTCCATGTTGGACGAGTTGCCGAAGTAAAACACGACACCGAGGCAACCGACCCACAGCAATAGGTTGACCGACGGAATGTAAATCTGCCCTTTCAGTTCGGAGGGTTGGCGAACCGCTACCCGGGGCCAGAAATTCAGCGACATTGCTTCTGAAATCAGGGTGTACGACCCGGAAATCAGGGCTTGAGAGGCGATGATTGCCGCTGAAGTGGCGATGACTATGCCGGGTAACAAAAACCAATGGGGCATGATCTCAAAAAACGGGTTGCGGCCAGCCAAGCCGTTGCCGGAAACGTTGTGCATGAGCCAAGCCGCCTGGCCGAGGTAGTTGACAATCAAGCAGGTTTTGACAAAGCCCCAGGTAATGCGGATATTCTGCCGACCGCAGTGCCCCAAGTCCGAGTACAGGGCCTCTGCACCAGTGGTACACAAAAAAACGGCACCGAGCAACCAAAAACCACCCGGGTATTTGGTCAACAGTTGGATGGCGTAATTTGGGTTGAGGGCTTTCATAATCTCCGGATAGTGAACAATTTGAACGATACCGAGAAAGAATAGCATCGAAAACCAGATCATCATCATCGGGCCGAATACCGCGCCAACCTTGTGCGTGCCAAAGCGCTGAAAAAAGAAAATACCGGTAAGGATGACCACAACGATAGTCGCGGTAGGCAGGTGTGGGATGACTTTTTCCAAACCTTCCACCGCCGACGACACCGAGATCGGAGGTGTGATAATGCCATCGGCCAGCAAGGTACTTGCGCCGATAATGGTCGGGAACACCAATTTCCCCCTTCCGAACCGGCGCACCAAAGCGTACAACGAAAAAATACCGCCCTCCCCGTGATTATCAGCCTGAAGGGTGAGGATTACGTACTTGAACGTGGTCTGAAAAACCAATGTCCAAAAAATGCACGAGATGCCGCCGTACACCAACAGTTCGGTAACCACGTGTTCGCCCACGATGGCTTTCAATACGTATAGCGGCGAGGTGCCGATGTCACCGTAAATGATTCCGAGGGCGATCAAAAGCGTGGCGGCAGTCACTCGCTGAGAGGTGGTGCCGTTTGAAGTAGATTTCATAAAAAGTCGAATTTGACGTGTTGGCTTATTTTTCGCTAAAGCGATAGCCCACCCCCGATTCCGTGAGGATCAGTTTGGGGCGATTCGGATCGTCTTCTATTTTTTTTCTCAATTGCCCCACGAACACACGCGGGTACTCTGTATGTTCGACATAGCCTGGCCCCCATACCTCCCGAAGGATGAAGGCGTGTGTCAAGACTCGCCCTTCGTTTTTGACAAAAAGCGCCAGCAGGGCATATTCGGTGGAAGTCAACTTGATTGTTTCGCTGTTTTTTCGGACAGTTCGGTTGGCCAGGTCAATGGTCAGGTTGCCAACGTGTTTGATTGGATCGGCCTGCTCGGTCGTTGCCTGCCGGAGTGCTGAACGGATGCGTGCCAGCAGCTCGCCTGTGCGAAAGGGTTTGGTCAGGTAGTCGTTCGCGCCCTTGTCCAGAGCGCTGACAATTTCCAACTCCGAACTTCTGGCTGAAACGACGATGATCGGCTTTGTATACCACTCGCGCAAGGCCCGGAGCATGTCCTGGCCATCTTCGTCAGGCAGGCCCAGATCGAGCAGTACCAGATCAGGCTGTTGTGCGGCTGCCATGATTTTCCCCTCGCGGGCATTGACGGCCATGAGGCAATGGTAGCCGCTGGCCTGCAGGGCGATATCAAGCAGTTTGCGGATAGCTGCTTCGTCTTCAATGACCAAAATGCTTTGGTTTTTCATGAAGCATGTAAATTTTGTGGCAAAATTGGGGTGGGAAACTCTATCGTAAACGTTGCCCCGCCCTGTATCCGATTGCTCAACATTATGTCGCCGCCTTGGGCCTCGACAAACCCCTTGACCACGAAAAGCCCCAACCCGGTGCCGCTGGCCACTGTACTGGAAGGGCGATAAAATTTTCCGAACACCCGTTCGATCTCTTCCTCCGGGAAACCCGGGCCACTGTCCGAAATATCAATTTGCAGCCTGTGTGACAGGGAATCACGCACCAATTGAAGAGGGGTGCCCGTGTGTTCGTTTGTTTCGAAATGACCCGATGCATCATGCTCGATTTTCGCCGAAATTTCAACTCGTGTTCCGGCGGGCGTATGGCGGAAAGCATTGTTGAGCAGGTTGTGTACGATCTGCCCCGTCAGGCCGTAGTCGAGGCGCACAAGGGGCATGTCGGTTGCGAGGAAAATCGAAACCGGGTGGTCGCACCCCTCTGGCTTCAGTTTTTCGAGCGTTCCGTAGAGCAGCTCTGCCACGTCGCACCATTCTTTTTTGGGAAATATCATGCCTGCTTCGAGCCGCGACATACTCAGCAGGTTTTCAATTTGCTCATTGAGTCGGAGCGCCCCACCGGTAATTTCCGCCAGCAAGGCGGTTTTTTGTGTTGCTGACAGGGCCTTTTCATTCTCCTGGAGCGTATCGGCAGCGCCCAAAATCGCAGCCACAGGCGTACGAAGTTCGTGAGAGAGCGAATTGAAAAGCGTGTTGTACAGTTTCAACGAGGTGTCGCTGTCTGCTTTTTGGCGCTGCACCCGTTCCAATTGCCGCACCCGGAAGTTGATTACGCCATTCAAAACTGCCACGATGAAGTACATGACGATTAGAAGCACATCCTCGCCGCTGCCGATGGTGAGTGTGAAATGTGGCGGAATGAAAAAGAAATCCCAAACCAAGGCACCTAAAACTGCCGCTACGATGACTGCTGGCAAGATCATGCGCATGGCCAATACCGAAACGACAAGCAATAGCACCAGTGCAACCGAACGGTAACCGATGTACTCCGAAATCGGGTAGCATGCCGCCGCGACGATCAGCACCGAAGTAGCAGACAAAATGATCTGCCGGACTGGATTGACTTTTTTCATCGGAAAAAATTGATGGGGCAAATGTCCGGCGGTGCTTGTAAACAAAAGATAAAGGAACTGGCGGAGGGGTAAGGATTTTGTAAACGCAACGTAACTGTTTAGGACCCGCTTGAGGTGGCACTAAACGCAAAAAAATGCACCACAGATTTTCACAGATTCACACAGATTCACACAGATTTCCC
>JBEBHD010000398.1:0-1999 GCA_040080915.1 Saprospiraceae bacterium | reverse complement strand
TTTCCAAGCCATGCGACATCTCCTCGCGTTGCTGTGGGTGGGCATTTCGTTGCCGTGCCTTTCCCAGCAAGTGTTCAACCGCGCCTACGAGTACGGCTACCCCCGCAACCAGTTCCGGAACCTGATCGTCCACAACGACACCATCGTTAGTTACGGAATGGCCCGAACGGACACCCTTCCTCACCGGCAGTGCCTGTTTGTGGCCCGTCTCGATTCGTCGGGTGCTAAAATTGACCATACGCTTATTTGTGACCCGCTCGGAGGCACTTTAGCGATGGACATCAATTGGGCAGACATGGCTCGTACCTCTGATGGCGGATATGCTCTTACAGCAAGTTCGATAACCCGCAATGATGGTGCCTTCATCAAGCTCCGCTCCGACTTGTCCGTAGAGTTTGTCCGGGAGTACCGTGATACAGTCAATTTTGTGGAGTTCTTCGATGCAGCAATCGAACTCTCAGATGGTTATCTGTTAGGCGGATATGTTCAACAACCCAACTATTTGATCCAGTCATTTCTTCGACGGGTAGATAAACAGGGAAACACCCTTTGGTTTTCATACTATGGAGAGCATTCAGTTACCGATCTTTTTTCCGATTATCTAAAAATCAATGATTCACTCATTGTTTTTGTCGGAGGCTATGTCACGAATGGAAATACATTGTCCGGCAGGGGGCCTTGGATAGCGTTTATCAACCCAAATGACGGAGAAATCATCAAAGAATGGCGCCCCGAAAACTATCTCGAAGTGTTCCTGCATTTTATCAATCCTTTGCCCGGTAACAGGTGGTTGCTTTATGGAAAAAGAGCGCTTCAGGTCAACCCGCTTCAAGTGAGCCCTTTTTGGGCTATTGCGGATTCTGCCTTTGAAATTGAAGATATTCGTCTTTTTGGCCCAGGCAGCGGTGTTTCGAATTTCCTGTGGGATTTTGCTCCCACCCCCGACGGCAACTTCATCGCCGCCGGACAGGTGGATGCTCTCAATCCGAACACCGAACCAGCGCAGGTGTACGGCTGGCTGTACAAGGTGTCGCCGGGGTTAGACAGCCTGTGGTCGCGCAAAATGATCCCGCCCATAGCAGGCACGCAGGGCGGCTTTTTCGGCGGGGTGGGTGTACTGAGTAGCGGCAACATGGTGGCGGGCGGGTATTGTGGGCTCTCGAACGGCGCGGTGCAGGGCTGGCTGGTGAAATTCACGCCCGACGGCTGCGTGGACACCATCCTGTGCAACACCGTGCCGGTCTGGGAGCCGGAGGAACAGGAACTGCGGGAGCCGCCAGCGCGGGTGTACCCCAACCCGACCACGGGGAGATTTTTTGTAGAACTGCCGAAAGACTCAGGCCCTGTGCGCGTGCTGGTACACAGTCTGGACGGCCGCACGGTGCTGGAGCAAACAATCACGACCTCAGTTGAACTGGACGGCACGGGCTTGCGGCCTGGCCTGTACTTCTGCCGAGTGGTGGATGCAACGGGTTTGCGCTTGGTTGCTAAACTGATCATTTCCCGATAATTTCATCCGGCCTTACTTGCTCACCGCAGAGGCATAGCGTTTCATGACAAAAAACGCTATGCCTCTGCGGTGAGCAAGTAAGGCTACAATTTTCCAAGCCATGCGACATCTCCTCGCGTTGCTGTGGGTGGGCATTTCGTTGCCGTGCCTTTCCCAGCAAGTGTTCAACCGCGCCTACGAGTACGGCTATCCCCGCAACCAGTTCCGGAACCTCATCGTACACAACGACACCATCGTTTGTTACGGCATGGCCCGCACGGAGACCCTCCCACACCGACAGTGCCTGTTTGTGGCCCGCCTCGATTCGTCGGGCGCTAAAATTGACCATACACTGATTTGTGATCCACTCGGCGGAACTCTCGATATGGACATCAATTGGGCGGACATGATCGCCACTTCCGATGGGGGCTATGCCATGACCGCTGGTACGGTCACCCGGAACGACGGGGCGTTCGTCAAGCTACGCTCCGACTTGTCCGTGGAGTTTGT
>JBEBHD010000397.1:0-2007 GCA_040080915.1 Saprospiraceae bacterium | reverse complement strand
GAACACCTTCCTGGTGTTTTACCGCACGATTAGAGGCTTTCAATATGCATCAGCGCGTTGAAAGCCGCTGTTTTCAGTTGTTATACCGCAGAAATGCCTCGCAGGAATGGAACAAAAATTGAATAATTTTCCACAATCAGGCGCTCTTGAGGCAGACGGCTGAAACATTATGGGGAAAATTTGCATACTACTGGACATTTTTCGCGGAGGTAGACTTTCCAAGTTTTTAAAACTTGGAAAGTCTGGTCGTTCGAAAAAAATGTCCAGTAGTATGGAAAATTTGTAGTGCCGCTCATGTGAACTACTCGCCCTCTTTTCCATAAAAATGCAAACCTTGTTCCCGACTTTTGCAGCATGGAAAGCAAAGAGCCGACGGAAATGCAAACGGAAGCGGAACCGCCCAAGGAAATCGCCTTCGCGGAAGCCGATGTCAGCACGCGCTACGATGATGTACACCAGACCATCGGGCCACCGTACGCTATCGGGAAATGATCAGTTTAGCAACCAAGCGCAAACCCGTTGCATCCACCACTCGGCAGAAGTACAGGCCGGGGCGCAAGCCCGTACCGTCCAGTTCAGTAGAGGTCGCGAGCGTTTGTTCCAGTAGTGTTCTCCCGTCGGGAGCAATTAACTGCACCCGCACAGGGGCCGAACCTGCGGGCAGTTCCACAAAAAACTGACCCGTCGTCGGGTTGGGGTACACCTTGGCCAGCGGCTCCCGTAGTTCCAATCCCTCCGGCTCCCAGACCGGCACGGTGTTGCACAGGATGGTGTCCACGCAGCCGTCGGGCGTGAATTTCACCAGCCAGCCATGCACTGCACCGCCTTGTACTACGCCATAACCGCCAGCCACCATGTTGCCGCTGCTCAGCACGCCCACCCCGCCGAGATAGCCGCCTTGCGTGCCAACCTGTGGCGGTACCATCCGCTGCGACCACAGGCTGTCTAACCCCGGCGACACCTTGTACAGCCAGCCGTACACCTGCGCAGGCTCGGTGTTCGGATTCAGGGCGTTTACTTGGCCAGCGGCGATGAAGTTGCCGTCGGGGGTGGGCTCGATGTCCCCAAAAAAATCGGCTACAAGCATTCCGGGGCCAAAAAGGCGCATATCGAGCACATTGAAAGCGGAATCCACGATGGCCCAAAAGGGGCGCGATCGAAGCGGATTTACTTGAAGTGACTTTTTCCCGTACAAAAACCACTTAGATTCTGGTAGTGGTTGGATGTAGTGCAGTACTTCTATGGGCGAGCCGCTTGGTCGCCATTCGTACACAACTTCGCCATCCGATGGGTTGATAAATGCTACCCAAGGGCCTCGACCGGATAGTGTGTTCTCGTCTTTTGCAAACCCGCCCACACACACTACAAGCGTGTCATTGATTTTATAGTAATTGGAAAAAAGGTCATATTCTGAGTACTCGCCATAGTAAGAAAACCAAACAGTACTGCCATTTTTATCAACTCGTCGCAGAAAAGGTTCAATCAAGTAATTAGGTGTCTGAACATAACCCCCCAAAATATACCCATCATCAAGTTCAATTATACCGTTGTAAAACTCCACAAAATTGACTGTATCGCGGTACTCCCGGACAAACTCCACGGACAAGTCGGAGCGTAATTTGACAAATAAACCATCATGCCTGTCAAAGGCAGATGCTGTTAGCGCATACCCTCGGTCTGACGTGACTATAATATCTGACCAGTTGATTGCCATGGTCAGGTGGCCGCCCAGTGAATCGCAAATCAGGTTATGGTCGAGCACTACTCCGTTCGAATCAAATCGCGCCACAAACAGGCACTGTTTGTTTAGAGAATCATTCGAATAAGCGCGCCCGAATCCGACGATGGTGTCATTATGGACGATCAGATTGTGCAGTTGGTTTCGAGGATATCCAAAGTCGTAGGCGCGATTGAATACTTGCTGGGAAGGGCAAGGCAACGAAACGCCCACCCACAGCAACGCGAGGATATGTCGCATGGCTTAGGAAATTGAGGTCGGGGGGGGGG
>JBEBHD010000253.1:0-7772 GCA_040080915.1 Saprospiraceae bacterium | reverse complement strand
CAGGTAACTATTTAGTACCTCCTGATGCAAACAATTTTCACCACAGATTTTCACAGATTCACGCAGATTTTAAAACGGACAAGGAAAAATCTGTGTGAATCTGTGTGAATCTGTGGTAAAAAACTTTACGGTTAGGGCCGTCGTATACAGGTGCTAAATAGGTGCCGCAAACAGTAAAATTATCACTACTCTTTTTGGCGGTGAACTTGACTTTTTCATGTTCCGAGCGCAAAAGCAACAGCCAAAATGCCGAGGCAATGACTCAAAATGCCGAACCCATCACCATCAATGGAATGGTCCGTGCCGTTGCCTTTGGCAAAGACGGCTACACGGCAGAAGTACAAACCGAAACAGAGGGTGGCTATGCCGCCTTGGTTTCCATTGTAAATGTGGGCGGGCGGGAGAGTATCCCATACTTCCCCCCTTGATCCGGCGGACGTACGCTCTGGACAGCGGGTGATTTCCACATCATCGGCAATTGCTCCCCGGCCGCAACCGAGGTGCAGATTTCGGTGGAAGGCCTGGGCGAAAAAAGCGGCGACCTGGCGCGCCACCGATGCCTGCGGCGGGTATGTGACAATCATGTTCCTGGGGAACGATCCTTCGGGAAGCGGTTGTGCGCAGGACTACACGATCAACCGCACCTGGGAGGCCGAAGACTTGTGCGGCAACACGGCCACGACCTCGCAATTGAATACGGTGCAGGGGACTTGAAATTACCCATTAACCTGCTTGAATCGAGCGCAACAGCGGAGATTTACACCGTTAGTGTGCGCTCGGCGAGTGGGGTAACGGCGAAACGGTGGTGCAGGTGGCGTGAGTGGGCAAAAGCACGATGAAAACTGGGTAGTATTGCTCAATCGTTTGATATTTGCCGGAGTAATTCAAACGATTGACTTTGCTGCCCTGTTTTCGCTTTTTGCCTTTGGTAGTTTTGTTTTTGGTTCAAACCAGCATTTGGGCCCAAAACTCTGTTTTCGAAAAAATAACCATCGAAAACGGCCTCTCGCAGGGCATGATCTACGACATCCTGCAAACCCGCGACGGGTTTCTGTGGGTGGCGACGAAGGACGGCCTCAACCGCTACGACGGCTACAATTTCAAGGTATTTTCCAACAATCCCCTCGACCCGACCTCCATTTCGGGAAACACCGTCACCTCGCTTTTTGAGGACTCGCGCGGCTGGCTCTGGCTCGGCGTTCAAGACGAAGGCGTGGACGTGTACGACCCAAAAACCGGGCATTTCCGCCATTTCCCGTTCAGTTTTGACGAAAACAAATCTCCTTGGGGCGGCACCATCGAAGATATTGTGGAAACACCGGGCGACGGCAGCGTTTGGGCGCTTTCGCGCCACGGGGCGGTTTTGCGCTTTGCCATGCCCGCGACGTGGCCCAACAGTTTACCCAACACAGCGCTACTCCCGCCGCCGACGGTCATGTATATGCCGCCTCCAATCAACCCGATTTTTCCCGGACACCTTGAAGCCTTCCATGGCCTTCAACGCTCGCCCAACGGCGACATCCTCGTGTTCTCCCAAAAAATGGTGTACAGCATTGATCCCAAAACAGGGGCGGTGAAGCAGTTGGTGCAATTTTTAACGGAAAAACTCATGCTCTCCGGCATTCGGGTGGAGCATCAAGGCGAGGAAGTGATATGGAACCTCCGCTTCACTATCGGGGGCGGAGCGGGAGGTACAGATTTGCTGTGCTTCCGAGGCGGCAAGGCCTCCGTTTTTGCCATTCCGAAGCACATGGATTTGTTGTGGAAATACCTTTCGCCTGGCAAGGACAACCACATTTGGCTGGGCATCGGCACCAATGCCTGGGATATCGCCCCGGACGAAACGCCAGATTTCACGAAGCCCGACCTGACGTTCGACCGACCCACCAACCAGATATTGCACGACCGCACAGGCAACGTCTGGGCAGCCACGAGCGGCTTTGGGCTGCGAAAAGTCACGCCCTTGCAGGGCCATTTTCACGCTGCGGCGACTGGGTTCAGCCTCGGCGGTGTTTGGGCTTGGGGATCGCGCTATTTTGCCCGCTATTTGCGCGAAATCCGCGTTTTTGACCCTCAAACGGGGAAATTTGCCGAGCGCACCGCCTTCCCGGATGTCCCGGCGATGCAGTCCAACTTAGCGTTCGAGCCTTCGGGCGGCCTTTGGCTGCTTTGCGTCATGCAGGATGCCGCTCACACACCGATGCTGCTGCATTACCCACCCGGCGGCGGCCAGGCCGACCGACGGTTCCTCCTCGATGCCGTGCTCAGCAGTTATGACCCCATGTTTCGCGCCCCGGACGGGCACCTGTGGATAGCCACCGCCGACGGGCAATTGCTGCGCTTCGACCCCAATACAGGGCAAGTTGATCGTTTCAAATTCAGCCACCTGTTCGGCGAAGCCGCCAAGAACATTACCTGCGTCGCCATTGCCGGAGAGGAAAACGGGCGGGTTTGGATAGGCACCCAAACCGGGCTGGTCAGGGCCACGCCCAATGCACAAGATTTTGATTTTCAATTGATAAAAGCCGACCCGAAAAATCCGCATGGCCTCAACAACAGCTCTATCGCCTGCATATTGCCCGCGCCCGACGGCCAAATTTGGCTCGGCACCAAAGGCGGTGGCATCAATATCCTGAACCCCGAAACGGGTGCCTGTCGGCACATCACTACCGCCGATGGGCTGCTCAACAACGTCGTTTACGGCATCCTTCCCGGCAACCGAGGTGGCGAGTTTTGGTGCAGTACGAATCGGGGGCTGGCGAAAATAGTCGCCTCGCCCCCCGGCCCCCTCTCCAAAAAAGGAGAGTCAGAGGCTTTCGAGATCACTACGTTCACCGCTGCGGTCGGGTTGCAAGACAACGAATTCAACACGCGGGCCTTTTGGAAAAGCGACCGGGGAGAACTGCTCTTCGGCGGCATCAACGGCCTGAACCGCTTCTTCCCGGGCGACCTGCGCTCGGACACTACGCCCCCGCCCGTGTACATTGTCGGGCTGGAAATCAACCGCAAAAAAGCCAATTTCGGCGACCCCGGCAGCCCGCTCGCCGCGCCGCTCGAAGTGACGCCGCGCCTCGAACTGGGCTACGACCAAAACAACGTCTCCTTCGAATTCGCCGCGCTTGATTTCACCGACCCGTCCAAAAACCGCTACCGCTATCGCCTTGTCGGCTTGGAAAACGATTGGGTGGAGGCTGGGCAGGGTCGCTTCGCCCACTACTCGCACCTGCCGCCGGGCAGCTACGAATTGCGCGTGCAGGGCAGCAACGGGGAAAGCGCGTGGCGCGATGCGGCACCTATACTTGTTGTGGTCAACCCGCCGTGGTGGCGGTCGAATTTGGCCTACGGGTGCTACCTCGCGCTGCTCGTTTGGGCGGGCTGGCGAGCCTACCAGTTTCAAATTCGCCGAGTGAAAGAGCGCGAGCAACTCGCCTTCGAGCACCGCGAGACCGAGCGCGTGAAAGCCTTGGAGCAGTTGAAAACCAACTTTTTCTCGAACGTGACCCACGAGTTCCGCACCCCGCTGACCCTGATGGTGGAGCCGCTGCGCCGTATTTTGAAAAAAACAAAAGACCCGGAAACGCTCGAAAACGCCCGTTTGGCGGAGGCCAACAGCCGCAAATTGCTCGGCCTCGTCAACCAACTGTTGGACATGGCGAAACTCGAAAGCGGCCAGATGGTTCTTGATCTTCGGCGTGGCGATTTGGGCGAAACGGTGCGCGGCGTGTTCGAGCGATTCCTGCCGCTGGCAGAAAAGCGCGGCCTGAAACTGGCCCTGCGGAGCGAAGATTTGACAACTTTTGAAAAGTTGTCAAATCTGGAGTTCGACCCCGGAAAGGTGGAGTTAGTGCTCAATAATCTGATCTCCAACGCCTTGAAATTCACCCCTGAGGGCGGGAAGGTGGTCGTCTTCCTAAACGCCGGAAGGGTTTCAAACCCTTCCGGCGTTGACAAACAGCAGGTACCGGACGGTGCCGCCCGATTCATCATTTATCATTCATCATTCATCATTCAAGTAAAAGACACTGGCATCGGCATCCCGCCCGAATCTTTGGACAAAATCTTCGACCGCTTTTACCAGGTGGACGGCTCTCACACCCGTGCAGGCGAGGGCACGGGCATTGGCCTTGCGCTGAGCAAGGAACTGGCCGAACTCATGGGCGGCGGCATCTCGGTGGAAAGTGAAGTGGGCAAAGGCTCGACCTTTACATTTTGGCTGCCCATGAAAGTCGAGGATTTGGGGAAGCGAGGAATGGAGGAATTGAAGCAAATGGAGGAACCGAGGAGCGAAGGTTTGACAACTTTTCAAAAGTTGTCAAACCTGAAAACCACCGGGGAAGCAGAAGAAAAACCCCTCGCCCTCATCGTCGAAGACAACCCCGAACTCCGCCAGTTCATCAAAAAATCCATCACGGGCGCAGGCTGGCAAGTCATTGAAGCCTCCGACGGCGAAGAGGGCGTTCGCAAAGCCATCGAGCTGCTGCCCGACCTCATCATCTCTGACGTGATGATGCCGCGCAAAGACGGCTACGCGCTCTGCGAAGCAGTCAAAACCAATGAGTTGACGGCCCATATCCCCATCATCCTGCTGACCGCCAAAGCGGCCATAGACTCCAAGTTGAAGGGCCTTCGCACCGGCGCGGACGATTATCTGACCAAACCGTTCAACACCGAAGAACTGCTGGCCCGCATGGAAAACTTGTTGGAAACGCGCCGCCGTTTGCGCGAGCGCTACGCGCAAATGCCGACCGGGTTTTCGGCTCAACGGGCCGAAGCGGTGCCGGAGTTTTTGCCGGAGCCTGACCGGGAATTTTTGCGAAAATTCCACTTGCTGATCGAAGGCAACCTCGCCAACGAAGCGATCTCGATCGAAGATTTTGCGGCGAAGATGCACCTCAGCCGCTCGCAGTTGCACCGCAAATTGGATGCCCTGACGGGCCAAAACACCAGCGAGTTTGTGCGCAACTATCGGCTTGACCGGGCTTTGGCGATGCTGCGAAACCGCGAGGGCACGGTCGGCGAAGTCGCCTTGCGCACGGGTTTTGCCAGCGAAAAGTATTTCTCCACGGTGTTTAAAGAGAAATTTGGTGTGCCGCCGAGTCAAGTGGGCTGAGCGTTTTTTTCAACATCAGACCCAAATGATGTACACCGTCTTGCCTCCGTGCTGCACCGTTTCACGCTGGCCGACGGCCTCCGGGTCGGGCATCCCTTTGCGGAAAACGACCAGGTAACCGCTGCCCACGCTCATTCGCTCGGCGTACTGGCAGATTTGATCCAGGGCTTTCTGGCGTTTGAAATTGGCCTCCGTTTTCAGTTCGAAGACGAACTTCTCTCCGGCAAAATGGATGACCAGGTCAATGAAGCCCAACCCGGCGGCGTACTCGCGGCGGATGTAGCCGCCGCCGTTCACGATCCTTTGGAGCCAGGCCATGAAGGCCAGATGGTAGGTGGCCTCCGGGTAAATCGCCTGCTGGGGCAGCATCTCGCTGTTTTCGCGGTAAAACTCGAAGAACGCGCTGAGCACTTTTTCGATGTCGAGTTTGCCGTTTTCGGGGCGGACGAACCACGCCGGGTTGACGGGCAAAACGTCCTGATGCACGGAGCTCAGCTCACGGGGGATAACTTCGCGGTAAATTGGGTTGGCGATGACCAGGCCGTTGGGCGATTTGGTGACGAGGCCGAGGTCAAGGCAGAATTGCAGGTCATCTTTCGGGATTTCCGCCAATTTTTGAAACCCGCCGCCGCCCATGATCGCATCCACGACCACCGCCACGCGCCGCTCGGTGAGTTTGTCCTGCAAGTTGTCGAGGTGAACGTCGCGCCGCTGAATCAGGGTTTCGATGGCTTTCTGCACGTCCTCCGGGACGATGGTGCGGCCCTCCGGGAGGACTTTGTGTTCCTCGAAGCACAGTTCGCGCCCGAGGGCATTGACCAACCAAGGCTGGCCCTGTGTCTGTTCAAAAATTAGGTTCAATGCTTCTTCTGAAAATTGCTGCCCGGTCTCGGCGGTGTGCTGAGCGTACAGATCGCGGACGTTTTCCGGGGTGAAGTTGCCCATTGTCAGGCTCTTGTCCTTGATGTTGAAGGCCGAGCCGCCGATCTCGTAACGTTTTTCGAGTTCGGAGTAAATCCTGAAGTCCCGCACGTCGCGCAGGCCGATGAGCGATAGGGAGTGGGGGAATTTCGCAGGGCGGTTGGGGTACCCGCTTCGGAGTTGGCGGAGCAGGCTGAGCAGGGAGTCGCCGATGAGCGAATCGGCTTCGTCAATGAACAGCACGAGGGGCTTCGACAGTTCGGAACACCATTTCCCCAAGCAATCGCGGAAGGCACCTTCCGGGTCAAGGTCTTCAAAACAGGTGGCGGAAGGCCGGTATTCGGTCGGCAAGGTCTCCCGTGCCCATGTTTTCAGGCTGCCCACGAACACGCGGTTTGCCGCCGCGACATCGGTTCGGACGGCCTGCGCAGGCTCAACGTTGATGTACAGCGCGATGTATTTCCCCTCCTGGTTGATGGCTTCCACGAACCTGAGCATGGTCGTGGTCTTGCCCGTTTGCCGGGGGGCGTGGAGGATGAAATACCGCTTGTTTTCTATCAATTCGCGCACCGTCGTCAACCGCGTCAGCGGGTTGAGGGTGTAATGGTCGGCGGGCTGGTTCGGCCCAGCGGTGTTGAAAAAACGTTTCATGCTGCAAAGTTGGTGAAAAAATGCCGCTTTTGGGCAGCTTCACCCACCCGCTCTGCCCCAGCCTAACCAAATCGGATGCACCATGTTCGAACCCTGTGCAACATAGCCGAACCTTCCCCCGAAATACAACATAGTCGAACCTTTTGGCAACATAGCCGAACCCGCCCCGCCCGCTTTGCCCCCCTCCTTTGTGCTGCGAAAAGCGGCCAAAGCAAGGGGCGGGAAATTTCGTACTCTCCTGTATGGCCGGCCGGCGGTTACGTAAACGCCGGTTGGCCTTTCCTGCCCCTTGCGGGCTGCTTTTCAGACAAACAACTTCTGTTTACTGTAAAATCAGCACTTATCATGCAGGCAAGTACGAAATCATCTTCCGGCGGCTTTCTGCCGCCCCCCCCCTCCTTTGGGAGCATCCTTTTTGCTTTGTTGTTTTTGCTGCCCTCGGCAGCATTGGCGCAGGCCAGTGCCTTCATCACCACCTGGAACACCGCCAACCCCGGCAGTTCCAACACCACCTCCATCACCATACCCACCACCGGTGCCGGGTACAACTATGAGGTGGACTGGGACAACGACGGCACCTACGACCAATCGGGCATCACCGGCAGCGTGACCCACGATTTCGGCGCAGCCGGCACCTACACCATCCGCATACGCGGCAGTTTCCCCCGCATTTATTTCAACAACGGCGGCGACCGCCGAAAACTGCTCGACATCAGCCAATGGGGCACCATTGTATGGACTTCGATGGGAGCCGCATTTTACGGCTGCTCCAACCTGAACATCAGCGCCACGGATGTGCCCAACCTGAGCGGGGTGACCGATATGTCCACCATGTTCCGTGGATGTACCATTTTGAACGGCCCGGCCAACATCGGCACTTGGAACACGGCGGCGGTGACCACTATGAACAGCATGTTTTACGGGGCCAGTGCCTTCAACCAGCCCATCGGCACCTGGAACACGGCGGCAGTGACCAATATGGCCAGCATATTTTTCCAAGCCAGTGCCTTCAACCAGCCCATCGGCAACTGGAACACTGCGGCGGCGACCACTATGCTCAACATGTTTTTCCAAGCCAGTGCTTTCAACC
>JBEBHD010000252.1:0-7786 GCA_040080915.1 Saprospiraceae bacterium | reverse complement strand
CAAGCAAAATTAGCATCCATAGCCGGTTGAATATGGCGAAAATTTCAACGCAGCATGAAGCAGAATTTGCCGCTTGCAGCCCGGCGACTGAAATTTTAACACGCTCTAAAACGAAAAAACCTCCGCCGGGAGTCCGGCGGAGGTTCTAACATGGTATCACTTCAAACGTCTCGCCAGCCTTAGGCCAGTTTGACATTGACTGCGTTCATGCCTTTTTTGCCGCGTTGCGTTTCGAACGTGACTGTGTCACCCTCACGGATGCTGTCAACAAGACCGCTTACGTGAACGAAGATTTCTTCGCTGGTGCTGGAATCAACGATGAAGCCATAGCCTTTGGCCTCGTTGAAAAACTTTACTGTTCCAGTGTGCATTGGTAAAAAAAATTTAAAAAATGATGCTTGGCGATTTGCCGTGGCAAATGTGCGGAAATTTTTCCGGGTGTCGCATGATTTTTTTCCTTCGATTTCATCATCGCGTTCCAAAGACGGCGGGCACACACTAACCTTTTCAAATTTAGAGCGTGTTTAAATTTCAGTCGCCGGGCTGCAAGCGGCACTGAAATTTAAACACGCTCTTTCCACAGAGACGCGGAGATTTTTCAAGTATTTGGTTTTCAGGAAAACAAATAACTCAGCGCCTCAGCGTATCTGCGGTGAATTTGAAAAGGCACAGTAGTATCGGTGTGGAAAACCGATATTTGCGCCCCGTTTTTTTTACAAAACACGCTCTTAACTCAACATTGAACATGGAACTGTCTGCCCGTTATACCCCCTCTGAGATTGAGTCCCGCTGGTACGAACACTGGGAAAAGTCCGGCTATTTTCACTCCACGCCCGACGGCCGCGAGCCGTTCAGCATCGTCATCCCGCCGCCAAACGTAACCGGCGTACTGCACATGGGCCACATGCTGAACAACACCATTCAGGATATCCTTATCCGAAAAGCCCGCTTGGACGGCAAAAATGCCTGCTGGGTGCCCGGCACCGACCATGCCTCCATCGCAACGGAAGCCAAAGTGGTGCGCTGGCTGCGCGAGGAGAAAAAACTGCGCAAGGCCGACCTTACCCGTGAGCAGTTCATGGAGTACGCCTACCAATGGAAGGACAAGTACGGCGGCATTATCCTGCAGCAATTGCGCCGCCTCGGTGCCTCGTGCGACTGGCAGCGCACGGCTTTCACCATGGACAAGGGCTACTACGAGGATTGTATGCGCATGTTCGTGGACCTGTACCAAAAAGGCAAACTGTACCGCGGCCAACGCATGGTGAACTGGGACCCGGAGGCCAAGACCGTGCTGTCGAACGAGGAGGTGTTGTACAACGAGGAACAGGCGCAACTTTTTCACATCAAATACCTGCTCGAAGGTTCCGATTCGGAGGGCATCACCATCGCCACGCAACGCCCGGAAACAATCTTCGCCGACGTGGCCGTGGCCGTAAATCCCAACGACAAGCGCTACAAAAACCTCGTGGGAAAAAATGTGCGCATCCCGCTCATTAACCGGCCAATACCCGTCATCGCCGACGACTATGTAGACATGGAATTCGGAACCGGGGCGCTCAAAATCACCCCCGCGCACGACCCGAACGACTACGAGATCGGCCTCAAACACAAACTGGAAATCATTGATACCATTGGCGACGACGGCCGCATCAACGAACAGTGTGCCTTTGCGCCCATTGTCGGGCTGGACCGGTTCGAGGCCCGCAAGCGCATGAAGCCCCTGTTGGAAGAGAGCGGAAACCTGGTGAAATTGCAGGATTATGTGACCAAAATCGGTCGTTCCGAGCGCACCAACTCGGTCGTGGAGCCGAAGCTCTCCCTACAGTGGTTTGTGCGCATGAGCGACCTCGGCGCACCAGCACTGAAAGCCGTACTGGACCGCGAAGTGCAGTTTTACCCCGACAACTTCCAAAACCTGTATCGCAACTGGATGGAAAACCTGCGCGACTGGTGCATTTCGCGGCAGCTGTGGTGGGGTCAGCGCATCCCGGCGTGGTACCTGCATTCGGAAGGGCTGAACAAAGAAACCCATATTTTCGTAGCCGAAACAGCAGAGACGGCGTTGGAACAAGCCCGCAAGGTAACCGGAAATGTCAACCTTTCCCTCGCCGACCTGCGTCAGGACGAGGACGTGCTCGACACCTGGGCTTCCTCCTGGCTGTGGCCGATCAGCGTGTTCGACGGATTCCGCCAGCCGCAGGGCGAGGTGGCCTACTACTACCCTACCGCCGTGTTGGTCACTGGCTGGGACATCATCTTTTTCTGGGTGGCCCGCATGATCATGGCTGGCTACGAATACCGGGGCGAGCGCCCGTTCAAAGCCGTCTATTTCACCGGGATGGTGCGCGACAAGCAGCGCCGGAAAATGTCCAAATCGCTGGGCAACTCGCCCGATGCGATCAAACTGATAGACGATTTCGGTGCCGACGGCGTGCGCTACGGCCTCATGTCCAGCGCTGCTGCTGGCAACGATATTTTGTTCGACGACAAACTCTGCGAGAACGGCCGCAACTTTTGCAACAAACTGTGGAACGCCCTGCGCCTCGTGAAAGGCTGGCAGGTGACGGAGCTAGCCGAAACCGAGACAGAAGCCCGAAAAAATGTCCTCGCCGTACGCTGGATGCGGGAAAAGTTTGGGCAGGTGTTGTCCGATGTGGAGGGGCATTTCAGCGCATTCCGGCTCAGCGAGGCGCTGCTCGCCCTGTACGGCTTCATCTGGGACGACTTCTGCTCCTGGTACTTAGAAATGATAAAGCCCGGCTTTGAAAAACCCATTGACCGGGCCACCTACGAGGCTACGTTGGACCTGTACACTGATCTGATGGTGGCCTTGCACCCGTTCATGCCATTCATCACCGAGGAAATCTGGCACCAGTTGCGCGAGCGGGCTGCCGGGCAGGACTGTATGATGCAGTCGTACCCACAGGCTGGCACCGCCGACGAGGCATTGATCCGGCAAGTGGAATCAGCCAAGGATGTCATCACGAAAGTGCGCGAACTGCGCAACCAAAACCAGATCAAGCCCCGGGAGGCCCTGCGTGCAACCGTTCAAAACAGCGACTCGGCCCGCGCCCTGTTTGCTCGAGAAGGGTTGCTGGAAATGGTGGTTAAACTGGCCGTGTTAACCAACCTCGAGCTGAGCGATGCCGAGCCGGCAAATAGCAAGTCCTTCATTTCCGGCACAGAAAAATACTACGTAGAGATCAGTCAGGAAATTGACACGGAGGCCGAACGCGCGAAAATTCAGCAAGAATTGGAGTACCAGCGCGGTTTTCTGAAATCCATTGAGGCCAAGTTGTCCAACGAACGGTTTGTGGCCGGAGCACCTGCGGCCGTTGTGGACAATGAACGCAAGAAGCAGGCGGACGTACTGGCCCGGATCGAGATTTTGGAGGAATCGCTCAGTGTTTATTTCGCCCAAACTTGATCGCATCTATAGTCACGATGCCTCCCTTGATCTCAAGCCCGTCCAGCAGGACGGAAATGGCCTTGATCTAGTGGCGCGTGAGCGGTCTGCTGTTCCGTCTTCGTGGCGCTTGAGCGCAATTTCTTGCCGTCAAGGTTGATCACCATGCCTTCCGAAAGCCGGACACCCATCGTCGCCCAACTCAAAAAAAACGCTCAAGCGCACGGCAATCTATCATGCCCATCACACAGTTGAGCGTGTCGTGTGCGGGTATCGGCCAAAGTTAGAACAGGTTTTCAAAAACTCACAACTGCACAGCCACCGGCCCCGCCAACGGCGAGTACGACCCGTCAGCAAACTTGGCCATCACCCAGTAGCGCAATTCAGCAGGCTTGTTCGGTGCGGGATTCGGCAGGGTGTACACCTGGGAGCTGCCGGGCAACGGGTTGTTCGGCGGCGCGGGCAGGGCGAGGTTCTGGTTCATCGCAGCACTGTGGACGTATGTGAACGCCGTAACAGGGTGCTCCGTAAAGGCGATGTCGAGATCGGTGAACAGGCAGTGCAGGAGGTTGCCGTTCACGCTGGCGGTCATGTCCGCATAGTCGGACGAGGTCGGTAGCGGGATGGGAAAGAACCTGTAGGAAAACATGGCAGACGAGTCGTAGGCGCGGAACACTTGAAATCCGATCAGATCAGGGTCGCCAGCCGGGTAATTCCATGTCACATGTATGCTTTGCATGTTCGTCCCGCCGCCGGTGTAAGGCTGTGCATTAAAATTGAGCACAGCGTCGCGCAGGCCGTCATTAATTGGTTTGGCTTGAGCGATACGCGATCCACCCTGATTGCCCGCTTCGTCAAAGGCAACGAGACGATACTGGTACCAGCGGCGCTTGTCGGCCGTGGTGTCCAGGTATCCCGGAAGGGGGTACTGCTGGTTGAACTGGACCAGTGCCGTCCAGCCGGGCAGCCCGGCGGTTTTGCGCTGAAACTCGTGCCGAACCACATCGGAACTGGTGCTGGTACGCCACTCGAACGCGACACCTTGCGTGGTCGGTTGCACCGAAGTGATGATCGGGGCAGACGGCGGGATGATGTCGGGCCGGGCTACCTGCGCTGGTTCTGACATAGTCGAGCGGTTTTGGTGGTAGTCCAGTGCGGCCACGCGAAACCACGCGTTCTCACTCAGGGTGTTCAGGTTGATCTCGTACAGGTAGGCCGTGTCATTGATCCAGACCGAGGTCACCTGGGCATAGTCGCCGTTGGCCGAGTTGGCGGTGAACACCCGGTAGCCCATCACGTCGGCTTCGGTGTTTTTGCTCCAGCGCAGTGTCACCACGCCCGACGGATCGGAAGTGCCGATAAGTCCTGTCGGGGCGGCGGGCGGCGTGTCGTCGCGCAGCTGCCCGAGTTGGGGGAAACAAGCCAGTGTGTAGCCGTTTTCGTCCAGTGCCCGTACCTGGTAGTAATTCACTGGGTCGGGGTCGGTGTCGGTGAAAGCACGCAGCGTCACGCTCAGCAGGTTTTGGTTGATCTTGGCGAACGGGCCGTGCATGGCTGCTCCCCGGTACACGTCGAAGCCCTGAATTTTGGCCTCCATGTCCTGGGGGAAGTTCCAATTGACAGTGAGTTCACCCTCCTGCGCCTCCACGATTTCGCCCACGGACAAGAGGGCAAAGATGGGGTCGGGCTTGCCCTTGACGTGTACGGTATCGGAAGGCGGGCTGATCAGCCCGTACGGCGAGCGACCCCGCACCCGGTAGATGTAGGTGGTTGTGTTGTTGGCCAGTGAGTCGGGATAGGCCGTGCTGCCGTTGTCGTTCTCGTTGGGGGCGGCGGCGAGCAGGGGGTACTCGTTTTGTTTCACAAAGTTGACCCCATCAGTGGAGCGCTCCACGTCGTAACTGGTGAAGCGGGAGTCGTCGCGCTGCCAGTTCAACACCGTGCTGCTGTCGGCGGCCAGGGCGGACAGGCCCTTGGGCGCAGGCAGGGCAAATATGGAATCGGTGTTGATCATCGCAAAGCCCGGCGTTATGACCATACCCGAGTCCGGTTCGTGCGGCCGTATGAAGTACGCGTACACCGAATGGCTAAAAAAATCCGTATTGTCCACAAAGGCAAGTCCCATATTTTGGGCCACGGACAAATCCTGATCGGCGGCAAAGAGGCTGAAGGTGAAGCGGTTTTCGCGTTCCTGGGATTTGTTGTACACGTTGGTGAGCGTGGCACCGCCGGGGGGCAAGAATTCGAGGCTGTCGCCGTAGATGGTACCGGCGGCCACGCCTGCGAGGTTGTTGTTCGCCGCGAGCGGCTCCCAGTCGTTTTCGGGCAGCGGCTTGAGCGCCGTGCCGAGCACCGTCATGCTGGTTTCATATTCTTCCGTGTCGAGTGTGTCCCCGTCGAACACGATGGTGTAGCGCACCAGATCGTAGCCGTGTTCGTTACCCCACGCCCAGGTGTCGTGGTTGGCCGGTGCCCAGCGGACAATGGCTTTGTTGTCGTAAAAAACGGCTCCAGCAGCCACCTTTAGTTCGGTCGGGGCGCTCTGGGCGAGCAGGTTTGTGGCAAAAAAAACGGCGGCGGCAACACTGGCAAGCCGGATAAAAATGGGAGAAGAGGAGCGTAGCATGGTGAAGTGGTTGTTGGTGAAAAATGGTTGGGTTGCAGCGGGATGAGACTTTCCAGGTTTTCAAAACCTGGAAAGTCTGTTGTCCAGGTTACCGGATCACAAAAACACGAGCCGTACCCACACGCCCGGTGTCGGCACCGGCGACGCGCAGGACGTACGCGCCGGGCTGCAGTGCCGACAAGTCCAGCGCCTGCTCGCCTTGGGGCAGGTTGCGCACGGCCAGCAGGCGGCCGAGCAGGTCGTAGGCCTCCACGCGCATGGCGCTCTCCGGATCGGTTGTTTGCACGGAATAGCGCCCGTCGGCGCTGGCGGTGGGGAATACGCTGGCTGCGAGCGCTTCGGGTGTGTCGGTGGAGAGGGCCGTCAGGTCGTATTTCCATAGCTCGCGGCCGGCCGTGTTGGTTTCTGCAAAGAAAAACATGGTCTTTCCAATGAGTGATAAACCACCGGGATAAGAACTGAAAGAACCGGGGTAGATATTGGATTGCAGAACGGTGCCTGCCTCGGTACCGTTGGTTCTCCAGAGTTCATATCCGTTCACCCCGTCATCGGCCCCAAAAAACAGGTAGTTTTGAAATACCATAGTACTGAAGGTTAACTCCAGCCCGCCAACAGCGCCGGGCAGAATGTCTTTTACCAGTGCGGTGCCTGTGGGAGAGCCGTCGGTTGCCCACAATTCGCGGCCATGAGCATCGTCCTTGCAGCGAAAAAGCGCCGTGCCGTTGACCACACCATATAGACTAATCTCGGATGATCCTGCCCCGGGGGTAATATCCTGCACCATCATGGTGCCCGCCTCCGTGCCATCGGTTATCCACAACTCAGTACCGTTTATTCCGTCGTTTGCAAGGAACAGCAGGCGGTCGCCGTACCACAAATATTGTGAAAGCGGATTAGAAGGTGCGCCATTGCCGGGGCCTGGGTTGATGTCTTTGATCATAACCGTGCCCGCTTCAGTGCCGTCGGTTTTCCAGAGTTCTTTGCCGGATACGCCGTTGCTTGCCCAAAAGTAAAGGGCGTTGCCTCCAACAACTATCGCGCTGCCAGCGGATTCATTAGGTCCCAGGTTGATATCCTTAAGCATCTGCGTTCCAGATTCGGTTCCGTTGCTAACCCATAATTCACGGCCAAAAGAGCCGGAAGCCGCCATAAAATACAGATTTCCCTTAAAAGCCGTCAAATGCTCCGGGCGGCTATCTGGAATGCCAGAGTAGATGTCTTTTACGAGTTTGGTCCCTGCTGTGGTGCCATCAGACTCCCATAGTTCGTTGCCAATATCAGTGGAATAGTAGCACATGTACAATTTGTTATTCAATACGGAAATCCTTGCTTTAGAAGTCAATGCCGTATTCGGGCAAGTCCCTGGGCAGGCATCCGTTATCATGGCGGCCCCCTCTGTACCATTTACCGTCCGCCACAATTCAATTCCAAAAGAAGCGTAGTCTTTTGCCATAAAGTACAGGTGCCCTTGGTACTCCGTAAGTAGTTGGTCAACACCGCTTTGTAGGTCGCTAGGATTGATATCCCGAACGAGCACCGTGCCAGCAGCCGTACCGTTTGATTTCCATAGCTCGGGGCCGTAAGTGAGGTCTTCGGCTTCAAAATAAAACGTGTTGCCAACGACAGCGTACTTTTCTGTTGGGTAAATTACAGCAATGGTTCGTGAAAGGTCAAGCGGCGTAAGCCGTTGAGTATAAAAGTTCTATGATTTTAGGGTTGTTTTTCGTTTCAGTTGGGTTCAATCCCAAGGC